>JAYSOP010000657.1:0-4977 GCA_043722905.1 Chryseolinea sp. | reverse complement strand
GTCACGAATAAGTTTGGAAGGGTTTGATTCCTCCTGAGGAAAATCCTTAACGACGGAAAATGTTCCGTTCGACGCAATACTAAATATGGTACCACCGTTCCCGGCTCCGCCGTTGGCTGTCATTCCGAAAAACTTTCCGGGCTGTGTTTCGACTAACGGACCGAATACTGGTCGTGCCGCCGATGAGCTTAGATCTGTGAGTTTTTGAAATCCCGTACCATTTTTTCTGATCTTAAATATTGTTCCCAGGGCGTTCGCCCCTCCCGTATTCGCCATTCCATACAACAGTCCGTCGCTGCCTTCCGTCAGTTTTGATAATGTGTTGCCGCCCGTATTATTTCCATCAAAATCGAATAAGCGCGTGAAGTTGACCCCACTATTGTCGACAGCAAAAAGACTTCCCTGATTGTTACTTCCGCCAGCCTGCGTGAGACCGTAGATCTTTCCATCCGATCCAATCAACAAGGAAGCGCCGGGAGTAGCACCTTTCGCTGCACCATCGAAGTTAATGATCCGGGTGAAGTTTGATCCATCCAGCTGTATTTTGAAAAGCACGCCTTTTCCATTCTCACCACCCGACGATAGTGTTCCATAGAGATAACCATCTGTTCCCTGCACAAGATCTCCTCGGGGGTTATAGCCCGATTTGACAGGATCGTTATCGTTAAATCTGAAAATGACATTGAAATCGCTTCCGTCCTTGGCGATACGGAAGATTGTTCCGTAGGAAAAAAACCCTGCGCTAGTAGTCATACCGTACAGTTTCCCGTCTGAAGCTTCTGCTAAGCCGCCGAGGGTGAGTGTACCATCCAGGGTGCCCAAGTCATGCAGGATCGTGTAGGCTGACCCATCCGCCTTCAGCTTGAAAATAGTACCTCCGCTTGCAACGCCTCCGCTACGGGTCATTCCATAAAGGTCGCCGTCACTGGCCTGCAGAATATTTCCATAGGGTGATCCACCTGTCTGAGGCGTATAGTTATGGATGATGGTCATGTCAGAACCATCTGGTTCAAGCCTTACGATTGCACCTAAATTACGGGCGCCCCCCGCCGAAAAGTTCCCATAGAGTCTGCCATCACTTCCTTTGACGAATCCGCCTTGTGGAAAAGGCAGCGTGCGAGGCGCAAAGGACTTTAAGCTTGAGAAATCGGTCCCGTCCGTTTTCATGCTGAAGACAATTCCGGAACTGTTCTGTCCACCAAACCGCGTGATGCCGATCATGTCAAATGTTTTCCCGGCGTCGCTGATCTTCAATTCCTGACGAGCCTCTGCCGGCAGATAATTATCGTTTCCTGGGTGCGATGCAATAATATCCACCGCGCCCGACCCGAGAATGATGACTTTATCCCCGGCAACTTTGGCAATCGCGGGAGCGGCACTCGAAAACGTAACGGGCAAATTAACACTTGAACCGGCGGATACTACGAACGGGTCATCGGCGAAGTTTTTCTCCGCGAGTGGCGCAAACGTAATTACCTGAGTACCTTTATTGACAACGAGTACCCGTGAAACCTCAGCGCTGCCATATCCGGGGTAACCGTCTTGCCTGGCCTTGATAATAACAGTTCCGGCGCCGTTGATCGTAACTGTTGATCCATTGATGATCGCCACCTGCGTGTTGCTACTGCTAAACTCTATCGGCAGACCTGATGATGCTATAGCGGAAATTGTAAATGGACTGTCCCCGAAAGTCTTCGGAGACAATTCTGAAAACTCAATGGTTTGCTGTAGCGGACTGATGTTGATCTGTGAATTGGCATTGGTTGCTGCATTGTACTCAGCATTACCTGTCTGCGAAGCGGTGATCATAACGTTTCCCGAACTTACGATATTCAAAAAATAATTTTGATCTACATAAGCAATCGACTTATTGGAAGTGCTATAGAGGAGCGGAAGGTTTCCTGAGCTTCTCGAAGGAACGGTGATCGGCGAAATACCGAAGGAAACATAATACGAAGACTCAAGGTTGATGTATTGACTGCGTTTTTCAACCGTAAGGGTACGGTTAACCGGCACCGCTGCAGAAACGTTGGCGCTACCAGGTTGGCTCGCAGTTATCGTTGTTGACCCTGCACCCGTAATAGTGACCAGGTTTCCGCTTACCGCTGCGACAGCGGTATTGGAGGATTGATATGAAACTGGTAGGCCAGACGTTGCTTTAGCCATAAGGTTGAACGGCGGGCCATTGATCAGCCGGGGGGAAAAATTATCGAACGAGATGGTGTTACCCGTCCCTGCAGTTAGCGGAGGCGTAACGGTGACGGTCCGTGAAACAGGAAGTGCAGCGTCCATAAGGTCCGTCCCATTCTGCGTTGCGGTGATCGTGGTAGTTCCCACGGCAAGAAGGCGCAGCATTGACCCTTCAATAACGGCAATGCCTGGCGGATTACTCGTGTATGTAACTGGCAAACCACTCGTCGCTCCAGTACTCACGAACACATCACCTTCATCAAGGCGACGACTGGTATTTGTTGCCAGGGGAAAGAAAATAGTCTGGCTCCCTTTCAGCAGGTTTATGGTTTGGCTTTTTTCAGCGGGATTATAATTTTTGCTTCCGTCATTGTATGCTGTGATCTGCACGGAGCCGAGCCCATGTATGGTGCCAATATTATCCCAAACAGAAAGTTTTGTCCAATCCGGTGATTTGAATTCCATGTCAAGTCCGGAGGATGCTGTCGCGACGAATGCAAATTGCTGACAACACAGTTTGTCGCCAGGTGAATTGAACGTTACGGTTTGGTCCGCCCGATTCACTACCAGTTCACGGCTCGTCTCGGCACTGTTATAAATAGAGTTGCCTTGCTGAATTGCCCTCATCATAATTTTTCCTGCACCCTGTATGTAGAATTTCGTTCCGTCGGAGGAAATAACATCATTGGAAAAAGCAGTGATCTGGACGGGTAACCCCGAACTGGACGTGGCGGACAAAGTGAATGGTGCGTCTCCGAAGGTCTTGGCAGACATTGGAGGAAAATCGATTGTCTGGACGGTTTTTATAACGGACAAGGTCCTCGTCATGGATATGGGAATGTATTCATAATTCCCCAACTGATAAGCAGTAATATAAACACCTCCAGGACCAACAATTTTAATTTGATTATTTTCAACAACAGCCACATTTGGATCACTTGACACAAAGTATACTGGCAGACCGGAAGATGTTTCGATAACAGGTGTAAAGGTCGCACTGGTGGTCGTTTTCTCCGGCATGCTGGCAAACGTCATTTTGGGATACTTCTTCAACATCAGCAATGACCCAACGGGGTTGCTACCCGATGATTGAGCGAAGTCATATAGTTTGGTGAACTGACTTCCATTTTCGAGTTTAAAGAGCACTCCTTTGTTGTTAACTCCGCCTGAATGCGCGACTCCGTACATCGTTTGACCGTCAGGCGAAGAGACCAGGTCGCCAACCGGTGACTTTCCCCTAGTGCCATCAAAGTCCGCCACTTTATTAAATGTCCCGGAGGCCGTCAGGCTGAAAATGGTTCCAAAGCCCTGGTCGCCACCGGCGGAGGTCATACCGTACAAAAGTCCGTCCGAGTGCTCGATAAGCGATCCCAGTGGGGTTGTTCCTGAATTTGTCGTCAGATCCTTTAGTTTGGTATAAGCGGTGCCATCGGTATTGATCCGGAATACAACCCCATAGTTTGATCCGCCACCAGCGCGAGTCAATCCGTATAGTTTTCCGTCTGACGCCAAAACAAGACTACCCGTGGGATTAGCTCCGGTGCCAGTTCCGTCGAAGTCAAAGATTTTTTTGAATTCTTTTGTAACAACACTGAAAGCGAAAATCACGCCCTTGTTGTTGTTTCCACCAAACTCTGTCATTCCAAACAGCAACCCTTCCGGCCCCTGGATAAGACTTCCCTTTGGGGAGCTACCCTTGTTTACACCATCGAAGGAAACTGCAGCGGCGACGTTGGGCCCGAAAACCGCAGATTTGTAAAACAACGACCCCCGGTCGAACTGCCCCTGCGTGGAGGTCAATCCATAAAGTAAGCCATCGGATACCAGTAAAAATTTTCCTCCAGGATTAAAACCTGTACCATCTTCACTGAACATAAAATTGAACGGTTGCAGAAGCCCGCCCTGACCAGGCTGGATATCAACACGTATGCCGTGATTAAGATTTTGATAGCCGGCCGTCGTCATCGCCGACAAGATTGACATTACCTGGTTTTGATACACGATCTGAATAAATCCTGACCCATCGCCGGCGGTGCCGCCATTTCTTCCATCGAAACTTCCATAGGCCAGAAAATTCTGCCCGGTGGTATTGATCTGAAATGGCACGCCCATATCGTAATATCCGCCTGTTTTTGTAAGGCCGTACAGATAATCCTGCGCCTGCGTACCCCAGGATGCGATACTGAAGGCCAGAATAAAAAAAGATTTTGCGAGGACTCGTAGATTAAAGAAATGATTTTTCACAACAGACATCGTTATTAGGATTAAAAAAGACGTCTGGATAACTCCTCTAAAGTATCAGGTTCGGCCAGGCGATCTTAAGTCCGTATGAAGTTAAGTTAAATAATGACGTTATCCACCTGTCAAAATAAAATACCAAGGCAATATTGCAGCTTTTTCTGATTCGTTGTTTAAATGACAAAAGGCATAAGAATTACAAAACTTAACAATACATTACCAGGTAAGATTTTTTGTCTTCGCATACTCCCTTACAGTTTTCATCATGGCAGCATCCAACATGGCATCCTTGCTTTCGCTGACGGATTGCTGAGGATATATTCCTGACGCTTTTTGTTTAACAACTGAATCTCTTTCTGGATGACTGCCCGATCCGTTGCTTTGTGCACTACATAGGCTTTGCGTTCCTCCGTAGTCATCCCTTCATTTCGGTTGAATATCAAATTCATCCACTTCATTTACAATGGTTACAATTTGCCTGGATTCGTAGATTCCTTAGACTAAAAAAGAAAAAATGTTCAAATACATATATGCTCTGTTCTTAACGTT
>JAYSOP010000656.1:0-5719 GCA_043722905.1 Chryseolinea sp. | reverse complement strand
AACTGCGATGTGTGCCTCAGCAAGGTCGAACTTTTTGACGCGAGCGTTTTAGCGCAAAAAGTTATTTCAGCCGTCTCGCGCTTACAGGAGAGATTTGGTGCGGGCTATGTGATCGATTTTTTGCGCGGATCCCATTCGCTAAAAATGCAGGAGGAGCACAAAGCGCTAAAGACATTTGGCGTTGGGGCGGACATGAGTAAGGAAGCATGGAATAAGATTGTTCGCGAAATGGTTGAGCGCGGTTATCTTATGAAGACAGAGGGCGCTTACCCTTTGTTGAGGATGTCAGAAAATAGTCATTCCGTCTTAAGAGGTGAGCAAAAGGTGATGCTTACGAAGCAAAAAATAAAAACAGACAAATGGGCGGATGGACTACAGTCTGACATTGCTTACGAAACCGGTTTATTTGAAAGGCTAAAAAAAGTCCGGAAAGAACTTGCTGGAAAAGAGAACCTAGCTCCTTATATAGTACTGTCGGATGCGACGCTGATCGAACTTTCCGCTTACCTGCCGTGTAACCCTGACGAACTAAGCCGGATTTCCGGTTTCGGCCAGGTAAAGCTGGAGAAATATGGCAAAGCTTTCGGGGATGTTGTTTTGGCCTACTGCCGGGAGCATTCGCTGTCATCCCGCATTCATTTAAGCGTTCCGAAAAAGTCACGCAACGTTAGGCCTGAACGCGAAAATGAAACCAAACAGCAAAGCCTTATGCTTTTCATTCAGGGGCATTCTGCAGAACAGATCGCAGCCCTGCGAAAGCTCAGTCCGGTTACCATCGAAGGACATCTGGCTTTTTATGTACAACAAAATAAAATCTCACTGCATCAATTAGTCGATGTTGCGAAAATCCCCCTGATCGAGCAAGCCATTGAAAAGGTTGGCGGAAAAATGCTGGCGCCGGTGAAAGAGGTGTTGGGTGATGCGTATAGCTATAGCGAGATTCGGTATGTGATGGCGTCCATGGAAAGCCGTAAGCTGCAGGAGATCTAGTTTGTAGGATGCAAACCACAGGGAAAGGATTGTTGGGCTAAAGCCCTGGAAAAAAGGGCGCATGAACCTCCGGCTGAAGCCAGGCTTTAGCCGGGGGCACGTTCGAAACACTAATCCGGCTTTAGCCGAACAATATGTATCTCAATTGTCATACCGCTTTCAGCTTCAAGTACGGAACCATGCTCGTGCAGGAACTCTTTGAGGAGGCCAAAAGATGTGGTGTGCATAAGCTCGTATTGACCGAAATCAATAACACGGCTTCATACATTGAAATGTTGCGACTTTGCGAGAAAAATAAACCGCTGGAAAACAATCTGACAAAGTACGGCGAATCAGCTCACGCTCTGGAGATCGCCATCGGCGTAGAGTTCAGGAAAGAAAATGAATTACTCTACATCGCGATCGCTAAAAACAACAAGGGATTTGAAGCTATCAACAGGTTTTTATCGCATCATAATCGGGAAGAAAAATCTTTTCCCCTCCGGGCGCCTGAATTTCAACATGTTTTTATCATCTATCCATATAATAAAATTGAACCGGAGCAATTGCGCAAATATGAATACATCGGTGTGAGCAAGCATCAATTGAATCACTTTACCATGCAATCGTCCTATAAATCAAATCCCGATAACTTTGTGATCCTCCACCCGGTAACGTTTGGGTCGAGGATCGGGTTTAACGTGCATCGCCTTCTCCGCGCAATTGATCGCAACACCTTGCTCAGCAAGCTTTCCCCTGATGAACAAGCTCACCCCGATGAAATCATGGTGCCTGAAGCAGTACTTGAGGATCACTTCAGAAATTTTCCAGCACTCGCCCTGAATACCAAAAAACTAATGGCGCAATGTAGTCTGAGCTTTGACCTGCACGAAGACAAGAATAAAAAGCATATTAGCGGAAGCATTGATCATGACTGGGATATTCTGGTCACAAAATCATGGGAAGGTTTCCAAAGTCGTTATGACATTACAGAACCGGCGTTGCGCGAACGCTTTGACCGGGAACTGAGGATCATCAAAACCAAGAATTTTTGTAGTTACTATCTGATCGCTTATGATCTTATATTATTCGCGAAGGAAAAAGGTTTCGCGTATGTGGGGCGCGGAAGTGGTGCCAATAGTGTCGTAGCCTATTGTCTGGGAATTACCAACGTGGATCCCATTGAGCTGGATCTGTATTTTGAACGTTTCCTTAATGACGAGCGCACAACGCCTCCCGACTTCGACATTGACTTTTCCTGGGATAACCGCGATGCCATCTATGATTATATTTTTAACCGGTATGGACCCGAATATGTTTGTCTGCTGGGAACGCATGTCACCTATCAGGGGCGTTCAATGCTGCGCGAACTCGGAAAAGTTTTCGGGCTGCCCAAGGAGGAGATTGATTCGATGGTGGAAGATCCCGGTAAAAACAAGGATCGAGATCACATTACAAAACTGATCTTTAAATATGCGCAATATTTTAAAGATCTCCCGGCCAATATTTCCATCCATGCCGGCGGTGTATTGATCACAGAGAAACCGATCTATTGTTACACCGCGATTGATATTCCGCCGAAAGGTTATCCGGTATCCCATTTCGATATGCACAGCGCAGAAGATATGAGTATTTTCAAATTTGATATTCTGAGTCAGCGCGGTCTGGGCCATATAAAGGAAGCGGTGGGCCACGTCAAGCGCAACAAAGGAATTGATGTAAATATCAACCGGTTTGACGATTTTAAAAAGGATGAAAAGATCAAAGCCCTCATGCGAAACAGTCAGGCCATCGGATGCTTTTATGTAGAATCACCATCGATGCGGATGTTGCTTGGCAAGCTACGCTGTGAAGATTATCTCACGTTGGTGGCAGCAAGCTCTATCATCAGGCCAGGTGTGGCGAGCTCCGGTATGATGCGCGCGTACATCGAACGGTTTCACGCCGTTCAAAAAGGTGGAAGCTACGAAGCCATTCATCCAAAGATGGATGAACTGATGAAAGAAACCTATGGGGTAATGGTGTATCAGGAAGATGTCATTAAAGTAGCCCATCACTTTGCTGGTTTAACTTTGACCGAAGCGGATGTGCTTCGGCGTGGAATGTCGGGAAAATATCGTTCGCGTGCTGAGTTTGATCGGGTGAAAGACCGTTTCTTTCAAGAATGCCACAAAAAAGGATACGCCCAAAAGGTCATTGACCGTGTCTGGTTCGAAATCGAAAGTTTCTCCGGCTATTCTTTTGCGAAGGGACATTCAGCGAGTTATGCCGTAGAGAGTTACCAAAGCCTGTATCTGAAAGCGCACTATCCCCTGGAGTTCATGGTAGCGGTAATCAATAATTTTGGCGGATTTTACAAAACAGAATTTTACTTCCATGAGGCGCGTATGAATGGTGGAAAGATTGAGGCACCCTGTGTGAACAGCAGCGACCATCTGACAACCATCATCGGTGATAGGATCTTTATGGGCTTCATCCATCTCAAAAGCCTTGAGACGAAAGTTGTCCAGCAAATGGTTTCCCAGCGGAATCAAAATGGGCCTTATAAAAGTTTGGATAATTTTTTAGGAAGAATTGATATCGGACTGGAGCAACTGCGTATTCTGATTCGCATTGGAGCGTTTCGCTCTACAGGGAAAAACAAACAACGATTGTTGTGGGAAGCGATGCTTCATTTGAGCTCTGTTAAAACAAAACGAAAAGGCCAGGATCTGTTTGACACGGAGCCAAAAGAATATCCGTTGCCTGCATTGACCCGGAACAAAATTGAAGATGCTTTTGATGAAATTGAATTACTTGGATTTTGCCTGTGTGATCCATTTAAATTATTAGCCACTCAGGAACGCGGCAATACAATTGCAAAAAATCTCTTAAAGCAAATCGGAAAACCCGTGCATATTTTTGGGTACATTGTTACCACGAAGGATACCTACACAAAAACAAAACAGCACATGTGTTTTGGAACCTTTCTCGATATGGAAGGAAAAGTATTTGACACGGTCCATTTTCCTGAAATTGCGAAAAAATATCCTTTCAGAGGGCGGGGCTTTTATGAAATCCGGGGAAATGTTACAGAAGATTTTGGGGTACCTGTCTTGGAAGTTACCCATATGGAGAGGGTACCTATGATAAATAAACGCGCCGAACAATTCATGATCGAAACGCTACCGGCAAGCAGCATTCGGCTATGACCCATGCCTCGTTTTGATGGAATCTCACTGCTCCCATGCAACAAATGGAAAAACCTTAAAACTTTGCTGTGGAGGAACGTAGTGTATTTGTCAAGCACTTGGCAAATAATGAATGCCCTGGCAGCTATATGCCTAAGCCTGCAGACATGATTAACCCGGATTACTTCGGAGTCTGGCAGAGACTCGCCGCATATTACCAATGCCGGTGTAAAAAAGGACACCCACGTGTGGCTATCGAATGGTAACCAGCCGTTCTCCCTCTGACCCTGACTCAAAAAGGCTGATCTTAAAAGTCTTAACCTTTTAATAGCGTCCATTTTAAAATTCTGAAAGGCATGTAATTTTTATACAAGATGTTAAACACGTTGATATGTCTGATATAACATCCGCATTTACCCATCAATCAAAAGAAAAGTGGTTTGAGAAATTCGCCCGCTTTGGATTGGTGTCCAAAGGTATTGTTTACTGCCTGATGGGAATACTATCGGTGCTGGCAGCCTTCGGGCTGAGTCAAAAAAAAGGAGATAAAGCGGAAGCCTTTAAGGTCATTTATGACCAGCCACTTGGAAAATTTATCCTGATTGCCATCGGCTTAGGTTTATTTGGTTACGTGATGCTGAGAATGTTTCAGGCTTACAAGGACATTGATAATAAAGGAAAAGACATGAAAGGTGTTTTCGCCCGGATCGGTTACGCGCTAAGTGCGATTTTATATCTGGGTGTGGGTGCTTATGCGCTTAAACTTGTTTTCGCAGGACCCGGCGGTGGTGATGGTGATTCAAGGCAATTCATCGTCAGCAAGGTGTTAACATATCCAGGGGGTGAGTATCTGGTGGGTATTGCATCCCTCGTTGTTATCGGAATGGGTATTCAGCAAATCTATAAAGGCATAGCAGGAAAATTCATGAAGAGGATTCATCTCATCCGATCCAATATGAAAGACTTTTTTAAAAGAGCAGGAATGATCGGTTTTATTTCGAGGGGAATTGTATTGACCATAATCGGATATTTATTGTTCCACTCCGCATTGCTGTCAAATCCGAAAGAAGCTCAGGGTACGGGGGGTGCCTTTGAATTCATCGAAAATACGTTTGGCTCCTTATTAATGGCGATTGTGGCGTTGGGTCTGGTGGGATATGGCATATTCACCTTTGTAAAAGCTAAGTATCAGAAAATTGATCTGGATATTTGAATGGCTGTAAAAGGACTATGAATTCTCAACGTCCTATTGACTAGTTCGCATGCACAAAATTAAAAATGCGGATGTCAAAGTGCGTATGAGCCGAACCTTATACTCTGTCAAAGCGATGTTCAGGGTACATAAGAGCCCCTTTCAAAATGTAAAAAAACGTCTCACCACGATTGAGTTATGGAAGCTTAACCTGGTCGCTTGTTCTTAAATAAGCAACCAAATCCAGCACCTGATCATTGCTCAATGCACCAAATAAACCAGGAGGCATCATCGAAACCGGAGTCTGCTCGCGTGATTGGATATCCGATTTATTGATCACGACTGCATCTTGTCCTACAATTCGCATGGTTACCTGACGTTCATTTTC
>JAYSOP010000655.1:0-4656 GCA_043722905.1 Chryseolinea sp. | reverse complement strand
AACAAGGAGGACGGAATGGAATAACCCAGCACTGCTTCCCTGAATCGCACGTTGGAAGCATCTACCGTAAACATTTCACCCACGGGGGCATTCCTGCCTCCTACTTTTAACCAAAATGCCTGAGCAGTAATCGGGATATCATTGGCAGGAAGTACAGTACCTTCTACCTCCGTGCCCGTGCCGATCACTGCAGTTTCATTAGCATAAAAGTTTTCGCCGAAGATCAATCCGCCATCGCGACCCTCAAGCGTTTCCTCGGTCAAACCATCCGCATAGATAATGGCATTTCCTAAAGAGGAAATGCTTCCACCTTTCCTGATGTCGATCAGAAAACTGAAGCTGAAATTTTTGAAAGAGAATGCATTGTGTATACCTGCCAACCAGTCTGGGTTGTAGTTTGCAACTTTCGCCGTGAAACCTGCAGTCACCCTTGGTAAACCGGTCAGAGCGTCTATCAGCACCTGGCCTTGTGAATTCCTTAACAACCCCCTCGAGTATACGTCACCGAAAGGACTGCCTTCCTCAATCCTGAAACGGCGCAGAAAGTCTCCACCAATCTCAACGCTCCCGCGCTTCTCGTGAATTTTTTTAACCAAACTGACGTTCCGTGCAAAATTCAGCGTTATATCCCAGTTGAAATCTCTACCCGTCACAGGCTTTCCAGTCAGTGTCAATTCTATACCATTATTTTGAACATCACCCCCATTAACAAAATATGTGGAGGCGCCGGACCCAACAGGGAGCGATAATGTGAAAAGCTGATTTTCTGTATTGGTTTTGTAGTACGTGAAATCAAGGCCCAACCTGTTGAGGAAGAACCTTACATCAGCACCCAATTCCAAGGATTTAGTAAACTCTGGAACAAGATTAGGATTGGGAAGCACGCTGCTCAATGCTAAAAAACCACCTGATCCGCCGGCAGACAACGCCGCAGTCCTTTGCAATTGGTACGGGGATGTTCCATTTCCCGTTTCAGCAAAGGAACCTCTTATTTTAGCAAACGAAAGGAAAGACGGTAATTCCATCAAGTCAGAAATGACGACGTTTAAACCAGCCGAAGAATAAGGAATAGACCAGTTTTCAGGAGATAATGTGGAACTCCAGTCGTTTCGGTGAGTAAGATCTACGTATACCGCATTCTTGAATACTACCTGAGCGAAGCCGTATAGAGAGTTATTATCCGATGGTCCACCAACGTCATGTGTAGCCAATACTTGCTGCGTGTTTCCTAAAGCAAAAAAGTTAGGTACCGTCAAGCCTGGGCCCGTGTTAGCGAAAAGTCCGGAATTGCGATTTCTCCTTGCATTACCCCCTGCGTTTAAGTTAAAAGACCAGTCATTATTAATAACTTTGTTATAAGTAATCAAGAAGTCGCTGTTCCATTCGTAACTGTCAGTTCTGGCCTGAGAAAAACGGCCGTTCTGTGCAATGATATAAGTATCATTGTATAACCGGGTGGCATTGGATCCAAAAGAACGGTCGATAGCAGATCGTCCCAGGATGCTCAGATCTTTAGTTAACTCATACCTCAGTGATGCCAGCGCAATTACGCGGTCAGTCACATCCAATTTGAGATTGCGATTGATGGTCCAATAAGGGTTAGCCCCGCCGTTGGATCCTACATTCCAGAAATTTTGACGAATGACGCCCTCAGCGTTCAGAAATTGATACCTCTCGATATCTTCTGTTCTGATATTGCGCGGCAGTCTGTAGGCGTGGCGCATGGGGTTGTCAAAACTTTCACCCTGGGCCAATTGATTTTCGATATCCTCGCGGATGTAATTTAATTTTGCATCCAGGGTAAGTCTGTCGCTTAACTTATTGGTTACACGCAAGTTTACGTTATGCCTTGTCAGTTCATTAGTAGGCACAACACCTTTTGCATCCGTATAGGTGTACGAGAAATAAGTCTGGCTCTTTTCAGTGCCCGTAGTGATCGCAAGCGTGGTAGAGAAATTTTTACCCGTTTGAAAGAAATCCTTAACATTATTTGGCTGAGGAGAAAACGCATAGTCAGCTATAGGTCTGTTTGGATCAGGTGACCAATGTGCCACTGTGGTTCCATCCATTCTGGGACCCCACGCAGTTTCCGAGTTAGGCGAATACACTCCGTTCGTACCCTGACCATATTCGTTCTGGTAGTTTGTAAGTAATAAAGGTGTTTCAAACTGGTAGGTGGAGTTCACATCAATTAAAAACCCTCTGCCAGTATTCTTTCCTTTTTTAGTATTCACCATGATAACTCCATTTTGACCTCGGGAGCCATAAAGGGCAGATGCATTACCACCTTTCAAAACAGTAATACTTTCGATATCATCCGGACTGAGATCCGATATATCACCATTCAAAGGAACGCCGTCAACTATATATAGAGGCTGGCTGTTGCCGTTGATCGAGCGATTACCTCTCAAAATCACGCGCGTGTTGGCTCCGACGCCCGTACCGGCGCGGTTAATTGAAATACCCGTCACTTTTCCTGCTAAGGAATTGATGATGTTAAGCTCTCTTGCCTTTGATAATTCTTCTGTGCTTACATCCTGCACGGCATAGGTCAGCGCTTTTTTCTCACGCTCAATACCCAACGCTGTGACGACAACTTCGCTTAACTCCGTAGCATCTTCTTCCATCAGGATGCTAATATTTGTCTGGGTTCCTACCGTAATTTCCTGGCTTGTAAATCCAATAAATGACAACACAAGCACCGAATTGTTGTCAGGAACACTGATAGAAAACCTTCCATCCGAATCAGTAGATGTACCGGTAGTCGTTCCCTTCACCAAAACTGATACCCCGGGAAGCGGGGCTTGGTCAATCGCCGATGTCACAGTTCCTGATACAGTTAGTTGCGCCATGGCGGCGGAACTACCAACCAGAAAAAGAACAATAAATCCTAGTAAACGTTTTTTCATCTGCTTTTTGAGATTAGTGAACAATGTTTGTGGAATGAGTTATTTCAAAGCGGGTCTTCTGGTCAAATCTAGAGTAACGTTCACATAAATCCTAAAGAAATTATTAAATGTCCACGCGCACATTTTATTTGTGTCTGGGAACGCATTCGCAAACGTTTTTTCTATTGTGAAAAAAAACGTTCTTTAATATGGATGGTTGAAAGCGTAAAGCTAAAAGCTGATAAAGTGTAAGCAAAATAAACCGTTCTTCGCTTGACACTTTTGTAAGTTCCCGTAAACTGAAAAAACCAAACTGTTTTGTTTAATACCTGACGCGAATTTACCGGTTATCAGGAACGGATCATGAGCCGAGTAATACACCTTTTTTTTGATTTGAATTTTGCTCACCTTCCCAGTCCATAATAATATGCAGCGCACCACTACCTTTAAGACGAGTTTGATCCTGGCTGCCGGACTATTTATCGCGGGTATTTTTTTACTGAATTCCGCCCAAATCAAACTTTCCAGTATTTTATTGATCGGGAGTCTTGCTCTTATGGCTATTTGCTTTCAAAATTTCGAAAAACTCCGCGGATTTTCTTTTACATTCTGGATACTGACTTCTGTAACCTTCGCCCTCTTTTACCCGCAATTCTTTACAGGGATAGGGGATTTTTCTTTTAAGCAATTTATCCTGCCGCTGTTGCAACTCATTATGTTCGGTGTCGGTACTACCATGGGATGGAAAGATTTTGGGGAAGTCATTCGTGCACCGAAAGCAGTTGTGATCGGAATTGTATGTCAGTTTACCATCATGCCCTTGCTGGGATTTACCATTGCCCATACCTTTAACTTCCCGGCAGAGATTGCCGCCGGCGTTATTCTGATTGGCTGTGTGCCCAGTGGCCTGGCCTCCAATGTGATGTCCTATATCGCGAATGCGAATGTTGCCCTATCGATTACCCTTACAGCGGTGGCTACCTTAATGGCCCCATTCATCACACCTTTCCTGATGAAAATGCTGGCAGGTCAGTTTGTGTCGGTAGATTTTATCAGCATGATGCTGGATATTTTTAAGATCGTCATTCTTCCTATTTGTGCCGGGCTTCTCTATAATTATTTCCTGGGAGGGAAATTCAAATGGCTTGATAATTCCATGCCGATGGTTTCTATGGTATCGATTGCCCTCATCCTCACCCTGATTACTGCTGCAGGAAGAGATAGCCTGCTCATGGTGGGACCCCTGCTTGTATTGGCTGTGCTACTGCATAATACATCTGGATATCTGCTGGGGTATCTATGCTGTAAAGTTTTGAGGATGGATGAAAAGACGTGCAGAACCATCGCACTGGAGGTAGGTCTGCAAAACGGAGGCCTTGCCTCCGGACTTGCGCTTCAAATGGGAAAGGTCGCAACGGTGGGGCTAGCACCAGCAATTTTCGCCTCCTTGATGAATATTACCGGGTCTTCACTGGCTACCTGGTGGCGGAGTAAACCAACACAAGGTTAACATAACCACGATGAAATATATCTCAGTTTTAATCGGCCTCCTGATCACAACAATAGTGGTCGGTCAGGATGCCCGCAAAATGGATCGCGAACACGTAATTTTCTTAACCCAGGAATGGAAAGGCGAACGCTACGCTGACGGGCGTCCAAAAGTACCCGACGACATGTTGAACCGAATGCGCAAACAGGGTACAGAACAAGTGTGGACTATCCTCAAAGCGAAGGGATTTAATAATCAGTTTGCGGGCAACTTCATGAA
>JAYSOP010000654.1:0-3590 GCA_043722905.1 Chryseolinea sp. | reverse complement strand
TGATCGGAACCCCCATTGCGGATAACATAAATATAGCCTTCGGGAGTAATATAATTTACAAACCATGATATTTCATCGGCATGTGCTTCAATAACTACTTTATAGTTTTGGCCCGGATTGATTATACCAACGGCAGTGCCATAGGTATCTACCAAATAGTCATCAGTATATGGTTTTATATAGTCCAGCCACAACTGCTGCCCCGAATGTTCATGACCGGTAGGCGATGCATTGTTCAGGTATTCAAAAAGAAATTCTTTACTTTTTTTATCCATAAGTTTGAAATGTTCAATTATAAAGGAATATTTCCATGTTTCTTTTTTGGCAATTTAGCCACTTTATTTTCTAACATTTGAAAGGCCCGGATCAATTTCTCCCGGGTTTGATCCGGGTAAATTACTTCGTCAATGTAACCTCTGTGTGCCGCGCGATAAGGGTTAGCGAATTTTCGGGTGTACTCCCCGACTTTCTCATCTAACCTGGCTTGCGGGTCCGCTGCCTCAGAAATTTCTTTCTTAAAAATAATTTCGGAAGCACCTTTTGCACCCATCACCGCGATCTCTGCGGTGGGCCAGGCAAAATTAAGATCAGCGCCTATATGCTTGGAGTTCATAACATCATAAGCGCCGCCGTATGCTTTCCGGGTTATGACCGTTACCCTGGGCACGGTTGCCTCTGAAAACGCGAATAATAATTTTGCCCCATTGGTTATGATGGCATTCCACTCCTGGTCTGTGCCAGGCAAAAATCCGGGAACATCTTCAAAAACCAAAAGGGGAATATTGAAACAATCACAAAACCGAACAAACCGTGCGGCTTTTACACTGGAATGAATATCCAGAACCCCGGCCAGAGAAGCAGGCTGATTACCAACCAATCCTATACTTCTTCCTGCCAGACGTGCAAAACCCACCACGATATTCTGCGCAAAATTTTTGTGCACTTCAAAAAAACTGGATTCATCCACTACACCATTGATGACATCCCGCATATCATAAGGTTGATTGGGGGTGGTGGGGATAATGTTATTTAACCCAGGTCTCTCTTCATTTCCTTCCTGATAGATGATTTTCGGTGCATGATCTTCGCAATTTTGAGGCAGATAACTAAGCAAGGTCTTGATCTGACGGATGCATTCTGCTTCATTTGCACAGGCAAAATGCGTGACTCCACTTTTTGAGCTGTGTGCCAAAGCGCCGCCAAGTTCTTCTGCTGTTACATTTTCATGGGTAACAGTCTTGACAACGTTAGGGCCAGTAACAAACATAAAAGAGGTATGCTCGACCATGAAGATAAAATCTGTAATGGCTGGAGAATACACTGCACCCCCTGCACACGGTCCCATTACAGCAGATATCTGGGGTATCACCCCCGAAGCAAGCGTGTTGCGATAAAATATGTCTGCATACCCGCCTAATGAAACGACACCCTCTTGAATGCGTGCACCTCCGGAATCATTTAGCCCGATAATGGGGGCTCCATTTTGCATGGCCAGATCCATGATCTTTACTATTTTTTCGGCATGCGTTTCAGAAAGTGAACCACCAAAGACTGTAAAATCCTGTGAAAAAATGTATACTAACCTGCCGTTGATTTTTCCGTACCCGGTTATAACTCCGTCACCCAGGTAATATTCCTTATCCAGACCAAAATCCTTGCTCCGGTGCATGACGAATTTTCCGAGTTCTTCAAAAGTACCTTCATCTACCAAAAGGTGAACCCGTTCCCGTGCTGTTAGTTTGCCCTTGGCGTGTTGTTGGTCAATCCTTTTTTCACCGCCTCCCAGTAAAGCTTCCTCATTTTTCCGCTGGAGTTCATTGAATTTTTCCTGGAGAATCTCATCCGTAATATTTCGTTTGGCCATAGTTTTGCCTGAATGGTCGTAAAATAAGTAATTCGCGCAGGAAATATAATACTAAATTCCCTCCTCTTTTAAGCCTTATGACCAGGATCGCAATTATTGATATGGGCACTAATACTTTCCATCTGCTCATTGCAGAATCTGGTGAAGGAAAATTCCAAATCCTTTACCGAGACCATGTTGCAGCGAAGATTGGTATGGAAGGGATCAATGAGGGTATAATTTCGGAAAGTGGTTGCAACCGCGCGCTTGTCGCCATGCAACAATTTAAAAATAAAATGGAACCATACAACCCATCGGCTATTTATGCATTTGGTACCAGTGCACTTCGAAATGCCAGAAATGCCAAAGACCTGACAGAAAAAATAAGATCGGCGACCGGAATTTCGATTGATATTATTTCCGGCGATAAGGAAGCAGATTTTATTTATGCCGGAGTGAAAATTGCGGTTGACTTAGGTAAGGTTGTTAACCTTATCATGGATATTGGCGCGGGAAGTGTTGAGTTTATATTGGCTGATCAATACCAGATCTTCTGGAAACAAAGCATTGAAATTGGCGGCCAAAGATTACTGGAAAAATTTCAAAAACACGATCCTATTCTTCCGGAAGAAATTAAGGCATTGGATTCTTTTTTTGAGAAGTCACTAGCTCCCTTATTGCAAGCCTGTAAAAAATTCAAACCCGGCATCCTGGTAGGCTCATCAGGCAGTTTTGAAACGCTGAGCGAGGTGTACTGTATTAAAAACAGAATTCCCCAATCATTTATAGGAACAGAAACACCCCTGTCAGAAGAAGGATTTTTTGAAATTTATAAAGACCTTATCCGGAAAAACAGAAACGAACGTATGCAAATGAAAGGGATGATCGAGATGCGCGTTGATATGATAGTGGTAACGTGTTGCCTTATTCGTTTTGTTTTGGAAAAAAATAAATTTGATCGTATTTGTGTCTCAACTTACTCGTTAAAAGAAGGGGTACTTTCACACTTTGCGGAGGGTAAAGGAACATTCTAAGAAACTGCTGAAAGGATTAATCGCTGTTTCCCGGTCAAGCAGCATTCCGTGTACAAAACCCTGCTATTTTTTTTGGGAGGTTTATATATTAAGATACGAAAAAGTCTTACAATTCAGAAGAAGGGAAGTTCGCAAATGCATGAAAATATTTGCCCAATAGAATACGCAATAAAGCCAAAGGTAGAGTTGGAAAATTTCGCGTTTCTACCTTTGGCCAATAGCAATAACGGGATCAGTTTAATCCGGCAATCAATTTATCCTTCGGATACTTTACTTCAAAATTATAGTACAATCGCCTGCCTTCATTTGGTTTTAAGGTAATTTTCCAAACCAATTTACCGGTGCTCATATCATATTTAGCCCCGCCAACGTCACCCATTTTAACCTCAATCTGGCTATTCTTCGATACGGGAATATGATCTTCTACAGTAATTACAATTGGCTCTGATTTATTGTTCCGCAAATTGATTTCAAAGGCATAGGTTTCTTTCTGATTGATGCCGATGATCGTCCGTGAACTGAAATCTTTCACCTTAGTGCGCTTTACAGCGATTCTTTTATCCCGGCCGAGGGAAACATACAGGGTATCCTGGATGCTTTGAGGATCAATGTGCGTTTTGCCTACCCATGTGCCTTCAAAAAAAACATTCGCTTCCCCTGGCAATAGATTAAATTCCTCCCACCCTATGGCTCCTGCCATTAAAAAAGCATCC
>JAYSOP010000653.1:0-3299 GCA_043722905.1 Chryseolinea sp. | reverse complement strand
CCCTTATGTGACTATACTGGGTACAGCAGAAACTTCGGTACAACGATTAAATTTTGCGCAATCTTTTAATGGTATGGCACTCGTTGTAGGGCCCTTGATTGCCGGACAATTTATTTTTGCCGGAAATGAAGGTGCAATGACCACACTGGCTGAAAAACAAAGCGCTGCCGAAGCGGTGATTTTCCCCTATACGCTGATTGCAGGCACAGTACTCGTAGTGGCTCTTTTGTTCTTTCTCACAAAAATGCCCGAGCCTGTCAAAACCGGTGCCATAAAATTTGATAAATCCATTTTCAAAAAGAAACATCTGACGTGGGCGGTTATAGCGCAACTCTTTTATGTCGGCGCTCAGGCAGGTATCTGGGGTATTACGATCAATTATATTATTGATTTAATTCCTGGGACCTCCCGCGAAGTTGCCTCGCAAAATTTCATGGCGGTAGGTACTGCTCTATTTGTTATCGGCAGATTTCTGGGAACGTGGCTAATGACTTTCATTAAAGACCATAAACTCCTGACACTGTACGGGGCAATGGCGTCGCTCCTTTGTTTCATAGGAGTATTTGCAGATGGGATAATTGCCGTTTATGCTGTGTTAGGAACCAATTTTTTTATGTCCATCATGTTTCCCACAATTTTTGCTTTGGGTGTTAAAGGTCTTGGGGAGCACACAAAACTCGGTTCCTCATTTATTATCATGGCCATTGTGGGCGGCGCGATCCTTCCTCCGTTTATGGGCTTGATGGCGGACAGCGTGGGCATCCAGCAATCTTTCATTTTGCCTGCATTGTGTTTTCTGGCTGTGGTATATTATGGACT
Organism: Chryseolinea sp.; assembly: GCA_043722905.1. GTDB lineage: Bacteria > Bacteroidota > Bacteroidia > Cytophagales > Cyclobacteriaceae > Chryseosolibacter. The sequence goes on along the minus strand of JAYSOP010000653.1, from coordinate 2,480 downwards.
GAGTGGTTATAAAATTAAAACCGCCACTGCATGAAACGGTATTGCCTGGCACTTGACCTGAAAGACAATCCGGAATTGATCGCCGAATATGAACGTCATCATCAGCAGGTTTCTCCTGAAATTCTTAAAAGTATAAAGGACTCCGGTGTTGAAAGGATGGAATTGTTCCGGACGGGTAATCGTATGTTTATGATCATGGAGGTGAGAGATGGTTTTAATTTTGAAGAAAAGGACCAGATGGATAAAGCAAACCCGATGGTGCTGACATGGGAAACCCTGATGTGGAAATATCAGCAAGCTTTGCCATTTGCACGGCCCGGGGAGAAATGGGTTGTGATGGAGAAATTCTTTGATACCAAATAAATCAGCTATGGCAAGACTGTGGTTTCTTTTATTCTTCGGATGCGTTGTGGCTTTGGATGCTTTTCCCCAAGAGAAAAATATTATTTTCATCATCGCCGATGACCACCGCTATGACGCTATGGGTTTTATGAAAAAGATCCCATTTCTTGAAACGCCTGGACTGGATCGCCTTGCGGCAGAAGGCATGCATGTTAAAAATGCGTTTGTCACTACGGCCCTTTGCTCCCCAAGCCGCGCTTCAGTGCTTACCGGAATGTATGCCCATAGCCATACGGTTGTGGATAACACCGCGCCTGAACCGGAGAATATTGTTTATTTCCCCGAACTTTTACAGAAGGCAGGATACCAGACTGCATTCTTTGGTAAATGGCATATGGGCAATGAAGGGGATCAGCCAAGAAAGGGATTTGATCATTGGGAAGGCCTCAAAGGCCAGGGTGAATACTACAATCCAAGTCTGAATATCAATGGCAAACGAATACAATTTACCGACTCGTCTTACATTGCTGATCTCCTCACCGACCATGCAGTAGACTGGATGGACAAACGCAACAAAAAGAAATCTTTTTTTATTTATCTATCCCATAAAGGTGTTCATGCAATGTTTCAGCCAGCCAAACGGCATAAAGGTAAATACCAGGCTGAAACCGTTCCCCTGCCCCCTTCTTACAATTTAACGGCATCAGACCAGTACAAAAAAAATAATACACCTGAATGGGTGAAAGAACAACGTCATAGCTGGCATGGTGTCGATTACATGTATCATGGTCAGTTTGATTTTGAAACGTTTTACAAACGATACCTCGAAACGTTGCTCAGCGTTGACGAAAGTGTATCCCGGGTGTTGGATTACCTGAAGGAGAACGGGCTGGAAGAAAATACGCTCGTGATGTATATGGGTGATAATGGGTTTTCTTTTGGGGAACACGGTCTCATAGACAAACGTCATGCGTATGAAGAATCCATGCGGGTACCGATGGTAGTAAGATGTCCATCACTTATTAAGCGGGGAAGCGTTAGCGAGGCCCTGGTTCAAAACATTGATATCGCCCCTACGCTACTCAGATTTGCCGGAATTTCTGTTCCTGGTTCTATGCAGGGACTTTCCTTCTTAAATATTTTGAATGGAAAGTCTGTACGTCATCGGGACAAGATTTTCTATGAATATTATTGGGAGTACCACTATCCGCAGACGCCAACCATGTTTGCCGTTCGAACGGATCAATACAAATACATCCAATACTATGGATTGTGGACGCAGAATGAGTTCTATGACCTGAAGAACGATCCGGATGAAATGCAAAATCTCATTGCTGATCCAAAGTATTCGTCAATGACCAAAGATTTTTCTTCAGAGATATTTAACTGGCTCGAAAGCACAAGGGGAATGCAGATTCCCCTGAAACGGAATGATTATCCCAAGATTGATCATAAGTATAGCGGGCAGCACTAGCCTTCCGGGTTTTAGGTTGATTTTTTATGGTTGTTATTAATTCTGAGCCAATAAACAGGGTAAATGTTTACCTGTATTTTTGCGAATCGAATTTTTTATTGTTTTAGACGAATAGCTGATAAGAATTCGGAAATAGTATAAGGTAGTTGGCTTGGGCAGAGTTTTTAAGTTTAACCACAAAATTAAATAGAATTTTAATTGTGTACTTCATGCAAAAACGGGTAGTAGTAACGGGTTTGGGTGCTTTAACCCCCTTGGGTAATACTGTGCCGGAGTTCTGGAATAGCCTTATTGAGGGTAAGAGTGGTTCGGCGCTCATTACCAAGTTTGACACTACAAAATTTAAAACCAAGTTTGCCTGTGAGGTAAAAAATTACGATCCCCTCAATTATTTTGAAAAAAGCGAGATCCGGAAGATGGATCCGTTTGCACAATATGCGCTGGTAACTTCAGGAGAAGCCCTGAAAGATTCAGGCCTTGATCTTGACCGTATCAACAAGGAAAGGGTAGGGGTGATCTGGGGATCTGGCAATGGAGGGTTTTATACTTTTCAGCAGGAAATCATGGAATACGCAAAAGGAGATGGAACCCCGCGCATCAATCCTTATTTTATTCCAAAAGTGATTGTGGATATTGCCTCAGGCTGGATTTCCATCAAGTATGG
>JAYSOP010000652.1:0-4086 GCA_043722905.1 Chryseolinea sp. | reverse complement strand
CCCGTGTCCGTAACTGATCGAGGGTATCAGAGCTGACAAACACCTCGCCGTTTACATAACTATCTCTGTTATTAAATCCCTCCAGCATCAAAACGCCTTTGAATTGGTTTCCAAAAGGCCAGCCAATATTTACACCGAATTTTCTATTCAGGCGTCGTAAAACCGTTGGTAAGCTGATTTCATATAAAAGGTCATCGCTTTGAAGAAAATCCCAGCTATTAAATCCGACAAAAGGTTCGATGTAAAATTGAAACGGAAAATCAATACGTGTTTTTATGTCTGCGGCCTTATAAAAATTGCCAGTTTGAAAACCGGTATAAACATGCAGCAATTCGTTTCTAAAGTTGAAAAAATTCAGACCCAGGTAGATATTGCTGATATCGCGGGTGGCAATAACCCCGCCAAAATCAACCTGAAAGTTTTTCTGAGGCCGTCGCGTTAGTTTTAATTGAAAAGTGTTCAGGGCGCTATCAAAAATGATGTTAGGGTAGACGTTGCTAAAGTAATTTTCTGAAACGAGTTTAAAATACCCTCTTTTGGCTTTGCTATAATAAAATGACTTTGGATTTTTTTCGTTGTAACGGAAAATTCGCCGGATATATCTTCGCTGTTTCGGGTTAAATCCTACAAATTGTAGTTTGTCAAAAACCAACTCCGGACTCCGGTCATTAAACGCGTTGCGTTTGGCTGTGATGGTATCGCAGGATCTTCTCGACTTTACCTTTTCTTTTATCTCGTCGATTTGGCGCATAGTTTGAACATAGCCACTGTCAATCAGGCTTTTGGCATCTGCGAAATCAAAAGATGTGTAGCCTGTCAGGTTAGGCTGAATGTAAACGCCATTTTCCGGCACACTCGCCGGATCAGATTTGTCTAATAGCAAGAACAATAAGGAATTGGCAATGAGTTTTTCATCCAGACTGTACGGATAGTCGTTGTACACTTTGGACGATACATTTGTACCGATGATAACGTCAGGATGAAAAGCATCCTGGGCAACATCCACAGGAAAATTGTTATACACCCCCCCATCAAAAAGATATTTCCCGTCAACCCGAATGGGGTTGTAAAAAAAAGGAACGGTTTGTGTCGCGCGAAGCGCATCGCTTAAAACCCCTTTTGAAAGGATGACTTGATTCTGTGTAAAGATATCCGCTGCCACTACTCTTAGCGGTACAAATAGACTGTCGAAATTATTTTGGGAGATGGCCGAAGCCTGCGCAAAAAGATCTGCCAGCGCGAAGTTAAGCGAAACATCGCTGGCCAGGCTGGTATTGAGTTGTAAATTTAAAATGGAGTCTAAGGAGAGATTAAGTTTTAAAAAATGCGGGTTGTTTTCACTTTGATGATAGAAATAGTTGAACCCTTTTTCAGGCAACCCATTGACCAGTCTGAGAAATCCTTCCGATAATACAGTGCTTTCAATCTGTTCAGGGCTCATTCCGGCAGCGTAACATCCCGCTATGATGCCACCCATTGAGGTTCCGACGATATAGTCTATTGGAATTTCATTTTCCTCCAGCGCCTTCAATACACCCACATGAGCGAGACCCTTGGCTGCGCCACCACTTAATACCACACCTACTTTTTGGGTGTAGGCGGTAAAGCTAATGCAGGTGACGAATATGATAAGTTGAAAGTGCTTCATGAAAAGGGATCAACACGACTTCTTTAAAACAAAAAAACTCAAAGAAAATTGCTGATCCTAATTTGAAGTACTTTAATAAATACTACTTGATAGAAGCGTAGGATGCGGGTTCCTCCGCTGCAAATGGAATAGCATTTAATTTTTCAGTAAGCTGCTGTTTGACTATTTCAAACGATGGCACCTTGTCTTTTTTCACAGGTTGAGATGCCGGAAGGTCAGCACGTAAAGCATCTACCTGAACGCCGTTTTTCCAGAAACGATAGCAAAGATGCGGGCCAGTGGCTAGTCCAGTGCTTCCGACGTAGCCTATGGTTTGTCCCTGGCGAACATGATCACCGGCGTTTATACCAGAAGCAATTTTTGACATATGAAGGTATTGTGTCGTATACGTGGCGTTGTGTCTTATTTTCACATAATTGCCATTGTTTGATTTGTATTTAGCTTCCTGTACAATCCCATCACCCACAGATCGAATGGGCGTGCCACGGGGTGCGGCAAAATCGGTTCCCAAATGGGCCTTCCATCTTTTTTGTACGGGATGAAACCGGTGTTTATTATAACGGGAACTTATCCGGGTGAATTCAATGGGATATTTCAAAAGGGCTTTACGCAAGCTTTTGCCGTCTTCATCGTAATAGTCTAATCCATCCCCCTGATCGAAAGGAAAAGCGTAGTAGGGATGATCAAAATGCTCAAAATAAATACCGCTGATATTTTTTATACCGATAGAAACACCTTCTACCTGTTGTTCTTCGTAGATCAGTTTAAACTTATCACCTTGTTGAAGTCTCTGGAAATCAACCTGCCATCCAAAAATGTCGACAAACCGGTTTGTTAAATCAGCGGGTATGCCCAGCTTCTCTATGGTTTCAGATAGATTGGATTGGATGATACCACTTACGCTTTTTTCAACTATGGTAATTTCGCGCTTGCAAACATTCACCGATAAAGAATCACCAAATTTAAATACGATGTATTCGGTAGCATTGGGCTCATAGACGAAAGCCTTTGCTTTTGTCAGGGAATCCTGATTGCATATCAATGTATATTTTGAATTTGTTGTAATCTTTCGGGGATCAAAAATTGCGCGTGATAATTGGGATACATCATGAATTAACTTCGCAGGCACATTGTATTTCAGAAGAATATCTCCGAGAAACTGGTTGCGTTTGATTTTGTCTTCAATCACCACATGGTCGTCTTGTAAGATCATTCCATAAAGCACTTTGGGTTCCTTTACTTCGATGGCAATTCCGGATGTCGAATCGGGAAGAGAAACTATATCACCAGAAAGAGAAGGAATATAAGAATTGTTGATAAGCACAACGCCGCCAGCCAGAATGAGCAGTAGGATGAAACCAAGAAACCATTTTACCATGCCAAGGAGAAGATTAAAAAATGAAAAGAAGGACAAATATAACGAGTTTGGAAAAATTTGTTTCCACACTTGTGTGGAAAGCCCTGTAGCTCAAAGATATATCTATTGGTATTTATATGAAAACAAGAGGGTGCAAAAAAGATATTGTGCCAATTCAGGGTTTAATAGGCCCATTTGAACCTTAGTTTAGGTATAATTTCCTGTATGTTTTTTTACCAGATTCCAGAAAATCTACGAATCTCTTAGCGTCCTTATCGTAACCAAACGGCCAGGCGAGTACGCGTTCATCCTTGCCTACCAAAACGTAGAAAGGCTGGGCATTATTATCGAGCCTTGTTATCTGACGATCTGCATTTTGTTTCCCTATTGTTTTCTTCACTTTATTGTCATAGCTGGACGTATACCATTGAGAGGCGGGTAGTTCCGTTTTATCGTCAACATAAAGCGCAACGATGATAAAATCATTTTGCAATCTCTGAAGCACTTCCGGATTCGCCCACACATTGGCTTCCATTTCCCTGCAGTTGGTGCAGCCATGACCTGTGAAATCAATGAACAAAGGTTTATTTTGCTGGCGTGCACAGGCTAAAGCCTGTTCATAGTCAAAGTACCCATTTAAACCGTGTGGGAGATGGAGAAATTCCGCATGTTTTGGTTCCTCGCAAATTTCATTTTTCTGATCGATCCGGTTCAGGGAAATCAGATCGAAATCATGGGTGTACATCGGGGGCAGATAGCCGGCCAGGGCCTTTAACGGTGCACCCCACAGACCGGGCACGAGGTAAACAACAAAGGTAAAAGTTAAGATCGCCATCATTAATCTGGGTACACTAATTTTATCCACGACCCCATCGCTGGACATTCTGACCTTACCTAAAAAGTAAAAGCCCAAAACAGTAAAGATTACGATCCAGATGGCAATATTGATATCCCGGTCGAGAATTCCCCAGTGATAAGTTTGGTCGACGATGCTAAGAAACTTAAAGGCAAGCGCAAGTTCCAGTAGGCCCAGGGTTACTTTTACCGTGTTGAGCCATCCCCCGGACTTTGGCATGCTCTT
>JAYSOP010000651.1:0-2242 GCA_043722905.1 Chryseolinea sp. | reverse complement strand
CTTTGAAACAAAAAAAGGAGAACGTAACAGTCACATGAAGTCGGTTCAGTATTGAGGCATAGTATAGATTTGTTTGCAAGAATCATTTTATCAACTGAGTCAAAACAAAGGGAACAATTTTATTCACTTTTGAGAACTGGTTTGGATTTTGACAAATTGGTATCACCCATCCCCTGTGAAGACTTCAATTGTTTTTCCCGAATCAATGCTTCGCGTTTCGATAGAAAAGTTTCGCAATTGGATCAAAGTCCAGGGCCTGAAATCCCATATTTGTGGCTGAAGTGGCTTCAACATTTAATGAGGCATTGCTGATAGACCATACGCTTAAAAACATTAAGGATGATCAAACAAGACTCTCTATTTTAGGCAACTACCTTGAAGGAATCAAAGGGACTGTGTTCTGACAAACTCAATTCGCGGAGTTTGAATTGAAAATTCATGCACTAGCGGAAAAGGGTAAGGCGCTAACCGGTGACAGGTTCAATGAAATTTATTATGAGCTCACCAGGAAATACTATGGTCGACGGTTCGGTCAAATAATCTCGCATAATGTATGATGAGTTTTGCGATCGCACATTTTTCGCACTCACCAGGTCAGCTACACCTCCTGTTAAAAAGTAAAAAGTAGTTTGCAGCCCCCGGCAAATCTTAATTTATTTCTCAGTTTTCAATGTTGGATGCTTCATCCTGACGCATAGTTGCTTGTTGATAGTTCGTGTAAAAGTCTTCCTAATACTCCATTCCACCGACCAACCCATTCAGATAAAGGTGCGTCCTGACTAAACAAACATTATTCTATTTATGAAAAGAGATCCAACCAGCTTGCTCAGTGGGGTGGGCAATGCATTTACCCAAGGAAATCCGGTATTCCATTCGGCACCTTCGGTATGGAAGCTAAAAGCTGTGATGATGATGGTTTGGATGTTAATTAATTGTCAGGAAAGTACAGCCCAGGGTGTTGAACAGGATGATGCAACTGATACTTTGGAAGTAGCCACTAAGAAATATAAACCAAAGATCCACGGATTTGTCCAGACCCAGTTTCGGCAAAACTTTGATACCAATCATGATCAGGAAACCACGCCGAACAGGTTTAGAATTCAACGCGTTCGGCTGAAGGTGGAAGGAAAAATTACAAAACAGATTTCTTATCAGATCGAGATTGATCCAAGAGCGCCTCAGGTTACTGGACTTTTAAGAGATGCATACATTTCGCTGGGGTATATCAAAAAACATGAAATTCGTATCGGTCAGCAAAAAACGCAATTTGGATATGAAAATACGGTAGGATCGTCAAGTTTGTACTTTGTGAACCGCACCGATGTTTCTGATAACCTCAGCAGAGGGATTAACCTGAGAGATATTGGTATCGGTCTGCTCGGATCGGTTCGGATAAACGAAAGTTGGAGATTTGAAGATGCCATTACACTAGTCAATGGTGCTGGAATGAATGTGCAAGCTGATAATAATAATAAAAAGAGCATCTGGGGTCGGGCGGGGTTGCGTTACAAAACGGATAATGTATGGTGGAAATTTGGCGTCTCAGCCGCGAAGGCTGATCTAATGGAAACCAATATGGATTCGCTGGGAGCAGCGGTTAATTATTTCGTTTATTTCTCCCGGCTGGGAGCCGATTTTCAACTGGATAAAAAGTGGTTTCGTGTAGTGGGAGAATATGTGATGGGTACTGATGAAGAAGCCGATGGTTCTTCAGAAATTGCTGGCTACTATGTAATGGTTGCTGGAAAAACACCGTTCCACATTGGTCCTACGCTTCGCTATGAAGATATGGATGGCGAATTCAAGCGGTGGACCCTGGGTGCATATTATGGAAAGCCTTCCGCAAAAATCCGAGTATTGGCCAACTATGAAATCCGGAAATTAATTGATGACCCTGAAAAACCACTGGGAGAAGATAATCGTTTTTATCTCTGGCTCATGGTTAGATTTTGATTTCCAAATTTCATATCAATTTAAATAAATGGGAACAGCAGAAATATTTAACCTTGAGGCGATCATCTCTTTATTGATTCGCTTTGGATTTAACTCGTTGGTAATTGTGATATTGGTGCGATGTCTTTATTACCCAAGAACGAAAAGAAAGGATTACCTCTTCACTTACATACTTATTGGCTTTACAGTCTTCCTGCTTTGCTTTATGCTTGGCGATGTGAAGCTTGAATTAGGGTTTGCGCTGGGATTATTTGCTATATTCGGAATTATCAGGTATCGTACCGATTCG
>JAYSOP010000650.1:0-4158 GCA_043722905.1 Chryseolinea sp. | reverse complement strand
GGATTTATCTTTTACCATTGGAAATATTATAAATAAGTTTCAGGATTCATTCGTGTTTTCTGTCTATAATTTTTTTGGGAGGGATAACGCTTACTCGGTATTTTACCAACGCCCCGCTTCTAATTATTTTATACCAAAACCCTACAAGCTATCTGTATTGGGTGCAGCCCTACCATCAATAACTTATAATTTTAAGTTTTGAGGTGAATTATTTTTCTGATGAAACTAACAGACTTTAAGCGATACCTACAATCTGTTGCTGATAAAATTACCTTTGCAAAGGTTTGCTTCTTGTTGATTACTTTTTTGAGTAGTTGCCTTATTCCCATTGATCGGTCATCAGACTATATTGGCGGGCAGATTGTTATTTCAGGACAAATCAGTCCTCTACAAGAGACCAATGTCATTACCCTTGGGCGCACAGCCTTTACCGAGCGCCTGCCGCAACCTGTAACCGGAGCATTTATCTGGCTTTTTGATGATCATGGAAATGAAAACCCTTACCTGGAAGATGCGGAATATCCTGGAACCTATCGATTGCAAAATGTAGTAGGCGTTCCCGGGCGAACTTATTTCATCAGGGTATTCACCTCCTCGGGGGAAGCCTATGAATCTGTGCCTGAAAAAATGCCGGAGGACATAGGTGAAGATGTAATCTTTTATTCACTGGTAAAAGAAGATTTTGCAGATCAGGATGGAATAGTTAAAGAGCAAGATTTTGTTAAAATATACACAACCGCCAGTTTACCCGAGACTGATAACCTACTCTTTCTCAAATGGCATATTGAGGAGGTTTATTTGTTGTCCCCCACAGATTTTCCAGACCCTTTTGGAAGTGTGCCTCAACCATGTTTCATTACCCAGCAGGTCGATGCCCAAAGGATCGTCCTTTTCAATGGTGAGGAAATAAAAACAAATAGCATTTCTGAAATGCTGGTTGCTTCAAGAATTGTTGACAGGTCGTTCAAGGAACGACATTATTTCAACACTTATCAGTCATCCATGACACGAGATGCCTATCAGTACTGGAGGAAGGTGGACGTGGTTGCCAATCAAGTAGGCTCGATATTTGATTCTCCGCCGGCAAGGATAACCGGTAATATTTTCAACGCGGATCGTCATCAGGAAGTACTGGGATATTTTCAGGCTGTAAATCAAAAATTAAAGAGGTTTTACCTCCTGCCTCAGGATTTCCCATTCAAAATGACCCAGTATTGCGAATATGGACCTGATCGCTTTTTCGAAAACTATCCCAGCGAATGTCTTGATTGCCGGTCTGTCCGTAACAGTAGTTATGTCCGCCCGGAATGGTTTTAATTTGTTTATTCAACGGTTCAAATACTATTTTCCCTCTGCACGGCCTTCCGCCAATTCGGCTCTTCGCGTCTTTACCCGATCCATGATGAAATTTCCGATGGCTGTTCCCTCTGTAAAGCCGTGAACGACAGCAGGCCGGTAATGAATACCGCCGTATATTCGGCTGATGGCTGCTTCCTGTGATGCCTCATGAAATGATTTGAAACTTCTTGAAGGTAAACCGAACTCCACTTCAGTGGAATCAACAAAGGAAAAATTTTCACCAAATAATTTTGTGAGCGTAACCGAAGAGGCGGACGAAACAACGCTATGCCCACTGGTATATTCGGGAAATGGAGGTGTTTGCAGCAAGGGAACCCAATCTTCATCAATAAATTCGTTGATATAAGATTCAGGCCTTACTAATTTAGATCGGTACTTTTCATCCCAGCAACTAATAAACCCATCAATCAGTGAGAGTGAAACCAATGCATAAGCTTCGGCAGATTCCACGAAGTCGGCATTGGACTTTTTACAGGCAAGTCTGGTAATATTCATCCAGTGGCCCCCGGGTGATATTTTTTTTGTAGCAAACATCACATGACCTTTCACATTCATCACAAACGGATTGCAATCCCAGAAGGAGGCAATCTCCCGTTGTTCCTCGCTCAAACCCTTGCCCAAAGTATACACCTCATAAGCTTCCTTGTAAAAAAGACTATTCTCATTGCTGGAGAAAGCAGTAGGACGGGCCGGTTTGAATTGGCCACAAGAATCAATGACAAAAGTCCTGATTTTTGCCCAATGTGGCTCAACCGCGTCCATGTATGCTGGCGGTGTTGGACGCCAGGTCGCCGGATCGTCTTCAATGGAAAACTTAGGAAATGAACGCGATTGCTTGTAATTATCTTTTGATGCCCAGGCAAGAACATGTTCTGCTACCTGTGTACCATACTGAACTGACCGCTCAAATATTTCTTCAGGAACCCCCGCATCTTTAAACTCCTGCATCATCTTAGTATAAAAGTCATCCATTTTGTCTTCCGAAAAAATAAGCGCTTTTCCTACCGTAAGCATCGCTTGCACGGATGCCAGGGGATAACAATATTCCGCACTTACTTCTGGTTTGGGAACCGCCTCAAGGCCATTCACCTGACCCGCTAAACTAAGAAATTTTGGATTTTCATTGATCGCCGCTTCATACCCTGCGATACACATATAAGCATAGATTCGGCTAGCCACCGGTGGAGAAAAAATATCGTGCACAATCACATCGGTAACTTGCTTTACAGACCTGTGAACAAATTCCGAATTCTTCACTTTGGGTTTATAATCCTCACTTGGAACGGATACCGAACAAGCCGCCAGCCCTGCAATCATCGACATCCATGCAAATTTTGAAAATAACGTTTTCATCTTCTTGTGTTAACTAGCAAAAATAATGCTTTCCGTCCACTTAAACCACTTCTTTATGGAAAGGCGGAATTTTGTCCTGAAAATCCGGAATTTTGCTATGTTTCATTCCCAGTTGTGGCGGCCATAAGGTATTTTTGTTCTTTTACCTCCAAAAAAGTCAAAGCTTTCCATCACTTATTGAATGGGCAAAAGACCATCAGCGAGTCATTGTTTCGGCCAACCAGAAATAACCTTTTTCCCTTTCGGGTTACCAATTGTTTAATATCACGCCCCTCGCCTTCCACTGCAAAACCCGAATCTTGCAGGGAGAGCGCATTGAAATTTCCTTTACCATCACCCAACAACATTAATCCATGTCCAGCATCATATCGGCCCAAGTCGGGTTGCACCGAATACAAATTCCCGACAGCAAGAAGATCCTGGTGGCCGTCTTTATTAAAGTCGTTTATGGAAAAAGAGAAAATTGGAAATACCTGGGCTTCGGCAGGCAATGGCCGGGTGATAAATTTTCCATTGCCAAGGTTTTCAACATATACTGAAGCCATTTCGAAAATATGTTTCACAATATATTTATGGCTATCCTGCAAGGAAATAATATCCTTTAGTTGAACATTCCGAAAACTGCTGGACCTCAGAAATATTCGCTTCAGACCGGGCACTTGTTTTACTAACTGGTCACGCGAAATAAAGGGGTGTTCTTTTCCCTGGTTAAAATATGTCATGATGTGTTCGTCACTACCATTCTCATCAATGTCGGCTATATAAAGGCTTACTGGTTGAGCTTTGCTGGCTTTCAGTCGTGAATTCCACCCAAGATTTCCCGCAACAAAATCCATATCCCCATCCCCATCCATATCTGCGAGCGTTAAGCAATTCCAGAATCCTTCAGTTTTTTCTAAACCATATTGTTCAGATTGATCGTCTAAAATTCCACCGGCATTTTGCACGAATATTCTGATAGGCATCCAGTCACCCACAACAATAAGATCAGGTTTTCCATCCGCGGTCATATCTGACCACGCCGCATCGGTTACCATTCCCAACTCGCCAGAATTATTTTTAAAAACACGATCGGTTTCGTCGGTAAAATGTCCCTTGCCATTATTCATCAAAATAAAACTCCGGGGACTTATGCCATAGTGATTGGTAACGACTCTTCCTCCGATGAACAGATCTATATCCCCATCTCCGTCAATATCCTGGGGCTTTACACAGGAGGCATTGACAAAAATCTCTGGCAAATAGCCCTCGGCTTTCCGGAGTGATCCTTTCCCATCATTTAGATATAATCGCGGTAAAAGGTTTGGATGTTCTACTGCAAACTCCTGCCCACCACTCACCACGATAAGATCAGCTGTGCCATTGCCGTCCGCGTCGAAAAAAGCAGAGCCGATATCTTCATGAGCGGAATCCTGTAACAAGGAAGATTGTTTCAATGTGGAAAAG
>JAYSOP010000649.1:0-3202 GCA_043722905.1 Chryseolinea sp. | reverse complement strand
AACAAGGATTGTACAGTTGGGTATTTGGCACACCTACAGGGAACAAAATCAACAGTGCTGCATCCGGAACAAACGCCTGGTGGACCGGAGGAAATCCTAATGCTGTAACGGACTACGGAACCTATTACCATAATGATAGTACGGAAGTAACGGGCCCTTGCCTGGATCTTTCCGCTATTAAAAGACCGATGATCGCGCTTAATTATTGGGCGCACTCTCAGGAAAATTTTGATGGCGCAGTCGTGCAGTATTCAACGGACGGTGGGGCGACATGGAAAACTATCGGAGATGGTGAAAAGCGGGGTATAAACTGGTATAACAGTAAAAATATTCCGGGCGCACCGGGTGGTCAGGATAACTTTGGCTGGTCAGGAAAAACTGCAGGTTGGAAAAATGCACGCTTTAATCTGGATGAAATACCAGTTGCGGAAAGAAACCTTGTGGTATTAAGAATTGCGTTTGGTAGCAACAGTGATAACCTTCCCGACAGTGTATTGAATGGATTTGCCTTTGATGATATTTATGTCGGGGAAAAGAAGCGTACTGTTTTAGTTGAACATTTTACCAATGAAAATATTGGTAACAATCAAGCAAACAGCTATCTGGATAATCTTTACACTAGCCAGACATTGCCCGGGCTTAAAACGGAATCAGATTTTATTAAGCTGCAATACCATATAGCCAATGGTGGCTTTGATCAATTGAATAAGGATAACCCCACTGACCCGGCTGCGCGTGCATTTAACTATGGCCTGGATTCACCTCCGGGTACAATAATGGATGGTATTCTGGGTGCTTCGCCGTACAATTCATCCAATAGCAGTCCTTTAAATTTCAACGGTGATCACGCACTGATAGATGAAATTGAAATTGACAGAAGAGCGTTGGATGACCCTGATTTCCTGATAAGCGTTGCCATGGATATGACACAAACCGCTTCCAGTCCGCTGCAAGCGTCTGTCACTTTCACTTATAATAACCCGACTAAAAATCTTTCAAATCCGGTAATATTGCATGCTGCCCTGGTTGAAACGAATGTTCCGGGAAAATTTGTCATGCCGCATAAAAATGTGCTGAGAAAATTATTATGGCAGAGTGAGGGCAAAACAATTAATCGATCGTGGATATTAAATGATATGCTTACTGAGAATATTGACTATACCATTGATGTTCCGATTATCAACCCTAACAACCTTTACCTCTTGGTGTTTGTACAGGAAAAAACCGGCAAGGGATCCGGTTATATTCTTCAATCATACATTGTCAAAGTACCTGCAAAGATTGGTTTAACCCCTGTTGGAATAGCCGATAACCCAGTCACTTCAGAAATTGGCAATATTCAGGTTTATCCTAACCCGGCATCGAAGTTTATCAATTTCTCTTTGGAGAATGTCTTAACACGCGACTACGCTTATAAGATTATTGATCAACGCGGTATAACTATACTGGAAGGGGACTTAAATCATGATCTTACCACGCCGCAACAGGTTGATCTCACGGATTTGTCCAACGGCGTTTACTTTATTCAAATAAGGACTTCAGATAAAACGGTTATCTATAAAAAGATCGTAGTAATGAACAGGCTCTAGGACTGGTGAATTTCTTTTTTCAAATCCCTGATCACATTTTCACAGTCGTTAATAAAAGTTAGTGTTGTTTCGGATAGCGATAAAATGTCCCGTTTTTTATGTGCATTCTCCTCTATAAAAAAGACAGTCTTGCGCAGTGAATTCATTCCAAGTAAGCTAAAGGAGGGTTTTATTTGGTGCGCAAGCCTGGAAAGAATTTCCCAATGTTTTTTTGAAACAGCATTTTTCATTTCCTTCAGCACCGGTGGAATACTCTGAATAAACGTTTCGGCCATTTCCTGAATAAATTCACTGTTATTATCTGAAACTGCCCGCAAATAATTTAAATCAAAATTAACCTTTCCTCCCAATAGAGATTTAAGAGGTGAAGCGTTTTTCTGATATCCCTTTATTTTTAATTCTTTAAATATTTTTCTGTATAAATCATCCGGCGTAAATGGTTTGGGGAGGTAATCATTCATCCCGGAGGCTAAACATTTCTCTATGTCTGCTTTTGTCGCGTTGGCTGTCAGGGCCACAATAGGGGTATTCCGAATGTGCGAATCCATCGCCCTGATTGCCCTTGTCGCTTCATAACCATCCATCACAGGCATTTGGACATCCATTAAAACTACATCGTATGAATTGTTTTTGATTTTTTCAATGGCAACCAATCCATTCTCTGCAATGTCAACTTCACAATGCCATTGCTTCAGGATGCTTCTTGCATACAGGCGATTGATGTCGTTATCCTCCACTAGTAGAATGTTCAATTCGTTAAGTGGTTTTCCTTCCACAGACTGGAATTTTTTCAGATTTACTTTTCTCAACCCATCGGATTTCGCAAAGCTATAGGGAATACGAACAATAAAACGTGAACCTTTGTGCTCGATGCTTTCCACAGCGATGCTGCCTTTTTGTAACTCTACAAGTTGCTTCACGATGGTTAATCCTAACCCGCTTCCACCATATTTACGGGTGACACTTGCGTCAGCCTGGCTAAAACTTTCAAAAATAGTATCCAGCTTATCAGCGGGAACTCCTACGCCGGTATCCACGACTTCTATTTTAAGCCGGCAACTATTTTTTCGCCTATGCTCAGCTGAACATAAGACGTGGATTTCGCCACTGTGCGTAAATTTTACAGCATTGCTGATCAGGTTAATTAATATTTGATTTAGGCGAACCGGATCACCGAGAAGGTTCTGATTAATAGTTTGATCAATTTTATAATCCAGCAAAAGCCTCTTTTCCTTGGCCTGATAGGCAAACATACCAATCAGTGATGGGAGCAGGTCATGAAGATTAAAGGGAATTTTTTCAAAACGTAATTTCCCTGAATCGATCGCCGTCAGATCAAGAATATCATTGATAATTACTTTGAGGTTTTCAGCTGAATGTTTGATAGCGTTCAGGTAAGTCTCCCGTTCCTCTCCACCAGGATCCTGACTTAAGAGGCCTGCCATCCCGGCTATACCGTTAATGGGGGTGCGGATCTCATGGCTTATGTTTGCCAGGAACTGCTCTTTGGCTTTTTGCAGCCTGACAAGTTCTTCAGCATCGCGTTTTCTTTGAGTGATGTCCCGGCAATCAAGAATGAATCCCTCTAATCCAACTTTGTGTTTGAGATTGAT
>JAYSOP010000648.1:0-2502 GCA_043722905.1 Chryseolinea sp. | reverse complement strand
CGAGGAAGCGACAGCACGTCAGGTACAGGAATTCCTGAAAAAGTCATTCGTCTGATTTTCAATAAAAAACCCGGGTTTTTAACCCTTTTCTATTAAAAGTGTATTAAATTGAATTGCATTTTTTCATTGTGGCCGATCGCTTTGCGTTAGGTTTAATTGAAACAGCATTTTATATTTGTAAATCACACTAAAACCAAACCCTTAACATGGAACCAGTTGTACAAGATTTCACTTCGTGGAACCAACTATCCCAAAATATTGCCTTCGGTTGCTGGGCAGCTTCGATTTTGATAGTACTTGGCCACCTCCTAAAGTTGTCGATGACAAAGGAGGCCAAAGAAAAGTACGATTATATTAATAAGTCGGAGATCAATTTGCTTTGGATTGCTTCCGTTATTTTGGTAGTTGGTGCATGCTTTTACGCAAATTCAAATGTTGTTGAATTGAGCGTTTTGTGGGTATTTGTCAGGCTGTTCACCACTATTTCAATGGGGTTGATCGTGGCACTTATCATTCAAAACCTGCTCAAGTTTTACTATCCATTTTACGTTGAAAAGCGATTAAAAGCCCTTCGTTACAAGCCACGTATTTCCCCGAAATCAGGCACGGCCATGAAGTTGTTAAGTGAAGAGGAAGAAGATGCTTATCTGGATGAGGGTATGCAAGCGGAAGAAAATCTATTCTCTATGGACTATGATGTATGGAAGGACGAGGTTACAGGTTACGTGAAAATTGAAAAGTATGCTGGTCATTTGCACGCTGTACAGTGTCCAGAATGTAACTATCAGACATTTAAAGTAGTGAAAGAAGAAATTTTAAAAGTACCTTCCGAAACAGATGAAGGTGAACTAATGAAGCACTTCTTATGCAGTTATTGTGGATATAAGGCCAAGAAAACCGTAACGCTAAAGGCGGCCACTAAATTCGAAGGGTCGTCAACGGCAGCAACTGCTTAACCATAATTAACAATAATTAACGATACTACTAGAACCCGTTCCGATAATTATTGGAACGGGGTTTTTTATGCCCTTTTTTAGCGGATTTCTGAAGGTAGCTTAATCTGATCGGAATAGAACTTCATTCGAGTATGGCGAGTATCCAACAAAGCAATTTTTTCGATTACCGCCAGCTTGTGATTGACAAACACTTCGAGGTAGTACTTGCCAAGTATGTACAGATTTATTTTATACCCGTAATACCGGATAGCCATTACAAAAGTCCCCTGCTTGTACAGGGTTTTCACCTTTTCGTCAAGTGGATAGGTTCGAAATTCAGTCCACGGTATCATAAGAATAAACATAGCTGAAAAATAAAGCCCTTCAAATAACGAAAGGGTTTTATTTGGTACTACTACGCTCATTGCTTATGCCATGGGCATGCATTCGCAGGCTACATCCCTTTTGAACTTACACAATATGAATCAATGACTTACCGATATTATCTGTTGAGCAAGCTACGTAGTACTCAGTATATATCTTTCTTATGGATTGATCCAATAATTTCGAACGTTTTTGTCGAGCGTCCTTACTGCTTGTAAAATTGTTTGGGTACTGTTAGCGTAAAAATCAGCGTTGATCTTTTCAAAGTCATCACCGGGTTTATGGTAGTCGGCATGATCCTCAACACCAAAATACAGAAAAGGAATTTTCTTCTGATGAAAATTATAATGATCCGATTGTTTCGTCCAGTCATCTTTATCCATCGTTAGTTTATCATGCCCGAAAAGAAGTTTTAAGCCTGAAGGCACTTTCATTTTTAACATGCTCTCTTTCAATTGCGGATGGTAGTATGTACCACACGCGTAGAGTTCATTTTTTTCGCTTCGGCTTACCATATCCAGGTTAACATTCAATACAACATTTTCTTTATGGAGGTCGAGCGTATTGACAAAATATTCCGAGCCTTTTAACCCCATTTCTTCTGCATCAAAAAATGCAAAGATCAACCGATGTTGTGGAGTGTTTTTCTTAAAGTACTGAATCATCGCTAATAATGCTGCTACACCAGAAGCGTTATCATCAGCACCGTTATAGATGGTATTGTTTTGAACACCGAGGTGGTCGTAGTGAGCGCTGATCACAATCGTTTCTTTCTTTTTACCAGTAATAACCCCAAGAATATTTGCTCCGTCTCCGGATTGCACCATTCCGAACATTTGTGTAATTGAAAATGGCTGTACATATCCAGAAATGAAAGGCTCCACACCTGCTTTCTTAAGCTGATCAATAATGTATGCTCTTGCTTTTTTATTGCCACCTGTGCCTGTTTTCCTTCCTTCCAGGGAATCAGAAGAGAGGATTTTCAAATCGAGCATAAGCTTATCGGGCACAAACGAATGCTGCGAGCAGACCTCAGCGGTCACCATAGTGAACAGGAAAAGAAACATTATTTTTTTCATTGTGCTAAAATTAAAAACCCCTTCCAAGCTATCGGGATGGGGTTTGTTGGGTGAAAGACGGGGCTCGAACCCGCGACCTCCTGAACCACAATCAGGCGCTCTAA
>JAYSOP010000647.1:0-6098 GCA_043722905.1 Chryseolinea sp. | reverse complement strand
GATTCTGTAAGGGAATTGAATTCAATCAGCCTGGTGTCAATGAGCGTTTGCCGTTCTTTGCTGATTGGCTCAAGCCTGGCAGTTATCGACTGATATTCTTTCTGCTGAACCTGCGAAATATTAAGCATTATCCGCTCCTCTACTTTCGGTTCAATAAGCGTACGTGGCAGGAGCTCGCCTCTTTTAACTTTCCTGAAAATAATATTCTTCCCTTCGGCAGAACCCGCCAATGACATTACAATGGCGGATTGAAGGTCAGGAGGGGCGTTATTAACTTTACTTAAAATACCATTAACCGCCGGACCCGAAAAATCACCCAGTAATGAGGCTACACGGTTTTTGAATTGGGAAGGTACAGTGTCATTTAATATTTTTCCTGCCAGGCCCGCGTTTTTGTTGGTGTCCATGATCAACAGCGAACGCAGGGCGGAAACTTTTACTTCAATATCCGCTCTGGATCCGGGTTTTAAAAAGGATAATAACGCAGGCTCGATCGTCCTCATTTTATACTTTCCCGCCAGATCAGACGCAAATTTCTGTTTGGCTACCACCTCAGGTGATCTTTGATCAGCCCCTGCCGGATATTGATTAAGCAAACCCTTAGCAAGCGCTGTGCCCCACCGTTGAAACTGTGTACTTTCTTTGCCTGCTCTGCGGGCGATTCCCTGTTGAATTCCTTTGAAAACAAAATAGTCTGAATCGACATTTTCTTTTTCTTCCTGCATGGAATTGGCCATGGCTGCCTCCAGTTGTTTCTCCGGAATATATCGCGCCAGGTGTTCATATAATGTTGTTAATTTGTCGCCTTGCACAGACGTATTCTCTATATGCCGGGCTAAAAATATAGCGGATGCTTCAGAAGGAACCCCGACGATTACGTCCACGAGATATCCGGCATCCCCTTCACTCCATTCGCGGGCAATGACCGACTTCATTACTCCGTCGTTTCTTAAAAGATTTCGCAATACCAGTCGGGTCGTATAAAGCTGATGGGTATCGTTATCAGCAACTTCATTTCGCGATGAAAGAGCTTTCTCCAGCGATTGACTTGTCGTAAACTTTGCCAGAAGTTCGGTAGCAGCTCTCTTTACATGCGGATCTTTATCGTCAAGCGCATGCGCTACCAGTTCGAAATAAGTATTCTCCAAAGGATTTTTTTCCGCCAGAATACGCATGGTGTGGGTTCTTACCACAGGATCTTTATGAACAGCAGATCGTTTAATGAAATCATCTTGTAAGGCATCCAGACGATGCAGGACCCAGAGTGCATGAATGTATTCTCTTGGGCTGATGTTGTCCTCGTCTATCAGGTCTGTGAGCAGCTTCACCGCAGGCTGACCTATCCTGTCAGCGAGTTGGTCTGCGGCAGCCATTCTAATCACCAGGTTATCGCTATTCAGAGACTTTATTAATTCACCCGCCGAAACAGCTGTGAGATCTTTCAATGTATTGTGCTCCCCTTTGTAGGTGATGCGCCAGATCCGCCCACTGATCCTATCCCGCTTCGGGTGATTCAATGGCACTTCATAATGACCAATGATGCTGTTATAAAAATCTGCAATATAAAGCGCGCCATCGGGACCCAACTTAACGTCTACAGGCCGGAACCAGGGATCATCACTCAGTACAAATTCTTCTTCCAGTTTACCGACAGGCGTGGAACCTTTATAAGAATAGGAATTCCTGTATACGCGGGATGCCACAGCATCGCCGATATAAAAATTGCTTTGGTATTCTTTTGGATATTTAACATCAGCGTAGTAGGCGATGCCGGCGAGGGCCGTGGCCTCGCGCTCCAGGGGTTTCATATCTGGCGCAAAGCCCATACCTTCTTCTTTACCCCATTGGGTATAATCAGCACCCTTGATGAGTTGATACAATGGGGAAGTATGACAATCGGTGGAGTATAGATATCCGAGCTCGTCATAAGCCAGTCCAAAAGGATTGATCCTTCCGTGGGTCATGTGTTCCACCCGGCGTCCGTCAATGGTAAACCGGAAAGTATTTCCTGAAATCATTTTGATGGAATCTCCGTCGGCGCCCGCAACCGTTGAGCGGTTGGTAAATCCGTGACAGGCGTGTATCCAGCCATCATAACCACGCATGAAATTATTCACCATGCCATGCGTATCCCTGTGCTGGAAAGGACCGAACAGAAGTTTGGTGTTATCAGCTTTTCCGTCGTTGTCGCTGTCGGTAAACTTATAAACACCGGGAATACTGTATGCCACCGCCCCATCCTGTACAGGAAATATACCGATCGGTATATTTAAGGTATCTCTGAATTGTGTAAACCGGTCTGCTTTCCCATCATCATTGGTATCTTCAAGAATAGTGATCCGGTCGGTGCCCTTGCCTGGTGAAGAAGCAAAAGGATATTCAAAGGATTGTGTCACCCACATTCTTCCTTTGGCGTCAAAAGTGATATTAATAGGCTTTCCTATGTCCGGCTCGGAAGCATACAATGCTATTTCAAACCCCGGAGGTAGTTTAAAACCGGATTGCTCGTCAGCTGGTGTGCGGGCTTCTGTCGACCGGATATGTTCGTTAAATTTTTTGCCGCTGAATCTTGTGCTATCGGCGGTGTCGCTTTGTTCACTTTTTTTACAGCCTGCCAAAAAAATGCTGATAAAAAGGCCCATGCCAATAACCTTTCGTAGGGTCATTATTTTATTCATTTTTTTAATCTCATTTTTAATTTACGTCAATACCAATGCCGCAATGCCTGGAAAGCCATATTCAATTTTACAGCACCCGCGTGACCGATGTCTCTTTTGTTACAACCGGTGGGATATACGCATTCAGAGAAAGAATCCACAAATTAAAGGCACGCATTCCGGACGCCAACGTGAAATATAGTCAAAATGACAGGAAAAAAAACGTCTATTCTGTCAACGACTCAGCCTTAGATTACCATTGAAGCGTCCATAATGTTTTTAGTAAACTAGAATCCGCCCACATTCCAGCCTTTCCGGTAAACCCGACGAAGGTATTTGTTGGCCTCCTGATGATTGCGGAATTTCATCTTGACAGAATCCCATTCCAATGTCTGGTCAGGTACCCGCAATGCCACCGTACCCAAAAGTATGGCTTCTGTCATTGGCCCTGATTGTGCGAAATAACTTTCGTTTTTTGCCACCCCCAGACAGGCATCCGCAAAGTGGTGGTAGTGATTCCGTTCGTCAAGTTCCGGCGTTATATAGTCTTTGAACTTGCTGTCAGGTAACAAAACCGGCATGCCACCATGAGGAATCAACAGCGCGCCTTCCGTTCCTATCAGCATGGCAGATTCTGCCGGATATGGATTTCCTGAGTAGAGGTCTTGAATTTCTTGTGGTGGATAAAATTCGCCGTCGAACCATTCCAGGGGAAGCACATCGGAATCCGTTAACGAATTTCCCGGAAACATCCAGGTAATATGATCGCCCTGTGGCCAGGTATCTCCTCTTCGCGCAGGTGAATTTTTCCATGACTCCTGAACTTTTGCCACAACGGAATGTGGGGCTTTCAAGCCCAGGCCTTTCCAGACCGCATCAAAAATATGGCAACCGATATCACCCGACCATCCAGTACCTAAATCCTGCCATGCCCTCCACTTAGTGGGATGATAAATAGCGGATGCATAAGGGCGCATGGGCGCTGTGCCAATCCAAAGGTCCCAGTTTAAATGTGAAGGAGGTTGTTCAGCCTGTACAGGGCGTGGTCCGACGAGGCGATAGGTTTCAATGGCGGCCGGCCGGTTCGAACATAAATAAGCGTGCTTTACTTTTCCGATGACACCCGCTTTTATCCACTGAACGGCGACGCGGTCTCCTTTTGTTGAGGCGACCTGGGTGCCCAACTGAGTAACAACCCCATACTTGATAGAGGCCTCGGTCAGGGCTCTCACTTCAGCCACATCGTGACACATGGGCTTCTGACAATAGACATGTTTGCCTTCCCTAATTGCGCTGAAAGAAATAGCGAAATGATTGTGATCCGGAACGGTAACATTGACCGAGTCAATTTTATCCCCCTCCATTTTAAGGAGTTGACGCCAGTCGGTATATGTGCGGGCTTGCGGCAGAAGCTCTGCAGCTTTCTTTAAATTGTTGGCATCGACATCACATATGGCAACAATCTGTACATTAGGATGCTTCATGAAATTCTGAAGATCATGGAAACCCATTCCCCCCACGCCAATACAGGCATGATTAAGCTTTTTGTTTTGGGATGCCGCTCTGGCTGTGGACCGGAGCAGTAGTGGTGGTGCGATAGCAGCCGTGGCTGCAGCCAACAAAAATTTGCGTCGCGATAGACCCGTATTTTTTTTCATTCGTGGAGATTCGATTTAGATTATCTTCGTTTGTTCTCGGAAAGAAAACTGATTATAAAACTATTTTTCCATGCTGAGAGGAACCCGAAAAATCTTACAGCGAAAAACGCGCCTTCAGTAAAAGGGTTTTTTATTTAATCGGTCCCTTTACCCCGGTATTCTTCCAGCTTCGCGAATTCGCGGAATCAATAACCGCCTCACAAACCTTTTGTGTTTCGAGGGCGTCTTTGAAAGTCGGATGACAAGCCTCGGAACCTTCCAGACTTTTCAGAAAATCGGCAGCCTGGTGAACAAAACTGTGTTCATATCCAATAGAAAGTCCGGGAACCCACCAACGTTTCATATAGGGTTGATCCCCATCCGTTACCAGAATGGAACGCCACCCGCGAACAATCGAATCATCTCTGTGATCGAAATACTCCAGGCGATTTAAATCGTGTAAGTCCCATCGGATGGAAGCATGCTCCCCATTGATCTCAAACGTATACAACGCTTTGTGACCACGAGCATACCGCGTGGATTCAAAAAGACCCAACGATCCGTTTTCAAAATGACAATGAAAAATGCAGGCATCATCGATTCCTACTTTCTGCACCTTCCCACTGGCCTGATGTACCCGTTCTTTAATGAAAGTTTCAGTCATCGCAGAAACATCGCGGATACCACCATTTAACCACATGGCAGTGTCAATACAATGCGCCAATAGGTCACCCGTTACACCGGATCCGGCAGCATCCACATCGAGGCGCCAAAGGCCTTCGCCACCCTGGGGCAGTTCAGGGCTGATCGTCCAGTCTTGAAGAAAGTTAGCCCGATAATGGAAAATTTTACCCAGTTTCCCGGAGTCGATAATCTGCTTCGCCAAAGTTACGGCCGGTACGCGCCGGTAGTTATACCAGACAGTATTTCGCACTCCCGCCTTTTCAATTGCGTCCACCATTTTTTTTCCTTCCGCCAACGTGCGGGATAGGGGCTTTTCGCAAAGAATCATTTTTCCCGTCGCTGCCGCCGCAATGGCGATTTCTGCATGGGTGTCATTTGGTGTGCAGATATCAATGGCATCAATGTCTTCCCGTGCGACAAGGACTTTCCAGTCGGTTTCGCTTGACTCATATCCCCACTGCGCAGCAAAGGCCTTTACTTTCTCGGGATTACGCGAACAGACGGCTTTTAGTACCGGTTGATGAATCAATTCAGGAAAGAAATTTCCAATGCGATTGTAACCGTTTGAGTGAGTTCTTCCCATGAAACCTCCCCCTATCAATCCAATCCTTAAAACTTTATTTTTTGCCATTTGTATGTTCGATAATAAATTTCAAAAACTCAAAATTTGTGAGCCTGCTGCACGAAAGCTAAAAACTCAAATCTATTCTTTCTCATACCATCCATGTAATTGACGCACCTTCAACATGGTTGCCAGGATATCGTTCCAGGTTTGCTGTTTCATCATCACTTCATTCGAGAACATACATCCATCCCAACACACGTGTTTAAAGGCTTTCGTAAGATTTTCATTTTCGTCCCGCAGCCAGAATCCTGCATCTTTTGCTACGTCAAGTTTGCCATTGGGATCAGTAGCCAGGCAGTGGCGTCCGGTTTTATCATGCGAACCGGTTCCATGAACGGTGCCATCATTCTGTGCAACGTGGAAATCGATTGTCCACGGACGCAATGCCTTCGTAATTGTTTTTAGCCCTTCTATCAAAGTCTTGCGATCTTTCCAGTCAAATTTTTCAGGAAGGATCCTGTCTTCTGGCCGATTGTATCCCAGCAGATATAACAA
>JAYSOP010000646.1:0-4047 GCA_043722905.1 Chryseolinea sp. | reverse complement strand
GCGCTCGAGATTTGGGTTGTCGGATTTTTGTCAAGAAAATCTTCGCACGACACAAATAGTGCAATAAATAAGATTAATGATCCTTTGATAAAGCTATTTTTTATATACTTATTCATAGTGTGGTTTAATTAAAGTTTGACGCGAATTCCCATTGTGTAACTCGTAATTTGTGGATACGCTTCGAACCAGCCCGTATTGGCTTTTTCGGGATCGGATCCAGGCCACTTGGTAAAGGTTAACAGATTGTCTCCCGAGATATAAACACCGACGTTCTGGAAGCCTATTCTCTCGCATACAGCACGGGGAAAACTATAGCCAATGGCCAGATTTTTTAACCGAAGATACGACGCATCGAGTAACCAATAGGTGTTACGAGTACCCGTTACAGGAGCGTATCCAGATATATACATGGCAGGATGCTTATTGGTGGAACCTTCCCCTGTCCACATGTTTTCGATAAAATCCACGGGAGGAGGCGATCCTTGTATATAGGGTACCAAGCCCCATGATAACCCCTGGGTACTTTGTTTTAATCCTTCAACACCCTGGAAGAATGCATTTACGTTGAAATTTTTCCAGGAGAGATTAATGGTGCCACCATAGTAGAATTCCGGGTACGCGCCGTCCACTACAACACGGTCTTTGGCGTCTATAACGTTATCCGCATTTTGATCTTTAAATTTCAAATCACCCGGTTTTGGATTAAACTGGTGTAAAGGCCCTTCTTCAATTTCAGCCTGGTTCTGAAAGATTCCGATCCATTCTGTCATGTAGTGTGAATTAAAGGGAAGACCCTCCTGAATGGTGTAGTTACCATAGGAAGGAGATAAAATCCTGAGCACCTCATTTTTAAATGTGGAGAAGTTAAAGCTGACTTCATATCTGAAGTCACCTAATTGCTTTGTGGATCCAAGTTCTATCTCAAATCCTGTGTTTTGCATTTTGCCATAGTTGACCGTAGGAGCAGATAATCCTACGCTGGCAGGTATCGGTATACTGTAAAGAATATTGTCAGTCACCTTTTTATACCAATCGAACGTAGCGCTAAACAATCCTTCTTTCACGCTGAGATCAAACCCAATGTCTGTCATCGTAGTTGTTTCCCATTTCAGACTCTTGTCAACCATTCTCGTCATGTATGCTCCCGGAAAAGGTGTCGTGAAGGGATATGAGGTAGTGGACAATACTTCCTGGTAAGGATATAATCCGACATTCTGATTACCTAATTGTCCCCATGAAGCTCTTATTTTCAGGTTTTGAAGCCATCCTCCGATGGGTTCCATAAACGACTCTTCTGAAACCCTCCATCCAGCTGACACGGAAGGGAAGAATCCCCAACGGGTATCGGGCGCAATTCTCGAAGTTCCGTCAAAACGTGCGTTGGCTTCGAACAGGTATTTTCCTTTGAAATCGTACATAGCACGACCAAAAAACGACTGGATAGCCCACTCACTGGAACTACCCGAAGTAGTTTGCCCCAAAGCTGACCCTGCGTCAAGTTCTTTGAGTTCCCTGGTTGGAAAAGTAACTTTGGTTCCGCCAATAGCCCTATCCAGATTGTATTCCTGATTGTAACCTGCCAATACATTTACATTGTGGGTTTCGTTGAAAAGATGGTGATAATTCAGTGTTGAATAAAAGGTTGTCATCATCCTGGTACTCCAGGCCTCGCGCACGCCAAGCTGCCATGTAGAATTGTTGTGGGCATACGTACCATCTTTAAAAAAGTAGTTGTCAACTGGATTTTCATGGTTTTTGAAAGCGCGGGTATCATAAGAAATAGCTCCCTTTGAATACCAGGTAAAATCTTTGAATGGTTTTATCTCAGCATAAAATTGCGGAATCACATTGTAACGGACATCGGTCTGTACGCCACTTGCGTCTTGTGCATCCGGATTTCTTACCGTCCACTCTCCTATGGCCGAGCTATATCTGGCCACATATCCGGTTGTTCCGTCGGGTAGCGTCATAGTGGGTGTATAAAGTGGTGCTGCCCCATAGATCGCCAGAACCTGATAGTCTACATCACCATTATCCCAGTTGCTTCTTTGTATATCTTTGTTCACCAGCTGCACATCTCCACCAACAGTAATCCAATCTTTCAATTTCGTATCAACCGTAATGCGCGCATTAAATTTTCTAAATTCATAAAGACTGGTAACACCCGGTTGATCAAAATAACCAAGGGACAGATTAAAAGTTGTTTTATCAGTTCCTCCTCCGATATTTAGAGATTGATTGTTTACAAAAGCTGGCTTGAAAGCGTGGTCAATCCAATTAAAATTGGGATAATTAATCGGGTCGTTCGTGTTGTTTCTGTATGCATCAATCTCCGCCTGCGTAAAGTAAGGAGCTTGTCCACTCCTGGCCCTGCCCTCATTCCAGTACATCATATAATCAGCCGAATTGCTCAACAGTTGAGGTAATCGGGTAGCTTGTTGAAGCTGAACATTACTATGAAATGTAATGCTAAGGGGTTCTGCTCTGCCTTTCTTTGTCGTGATAAGAATCACCCCGTTCGCAGCACGGGCACCATAAATCGCGCTGGAGGCCGCATCTTTCAGTACTGAAACTGATTCGATGTCATTGGGATCCAAATTGGTCATGTCGCCTGCAATTCCATTAATCAAAACCAGCGGGTCGCTTCCTGCACTGCTAAAAGTACCCGTCCCGCGAATACGCAACAAATTACTCTCATCTCCAGGTTTTCCGGAATGAGATGTAACCTGAAGACCGGGAACTTTTCCCTGCAACAGGTTCGCTACGTTAGTCCCCGGACGTTTTGTGATTTCCTCGGCCCCTACAGTGGATACGGAACCAGTCAGGTTCGCTTTTTTCTGGGTACCATATCCTATTACCACTACTTCCTCCAAACTCTTTACATCCTCAGCCAAAACCACATCAATCACTGATCGCCCGTTCACTGCCAGTTCCTGCGTGGTATATCCGATAAAAGAAAATATCAGCACGGCGTCAGCTTCCAATACCACCAATGAATACTTACCATCTGCGTCAGTGGTCGTGCCATTGGTAGTTCCCTTAACAATAATGTTTACACCTGGTATTGCATTCCCTCCGGCATCGCTTATTCTTCCAGAAATCGATGCCAGAATAATTTCTTCTTTCAATGGATCTTCAAGAAGTAATGGTGAAGACTCAACTTTTTCATCTTCTACTAAAATAATGTAGTCATCACCATCCTGCACCGTAAATTTTATTGACCGTGGGGTAAGCAATTCCGATAACAACGCCCCGAGTTTCTGATTAGAAATGTTTAATGAAACTTTCTCATCCAGTTTGATCCTGGCAGGGCTGTAAACAAATTTTATCTTGGCGGCTTTTTCAATTTCGCTGAGCACCTGCATAAGGGAAACGTCCTTAAGTTCCAGGGATACTTTCCGTTTCAAAATTTCCTGCGCGTGGTTTTCAAAGGCTATCGAAACACCAGAAAAAATCATCGCGACAGTCATTTGTATCAACGTTACTTTCGTAATATTAAACAATAGAACTGCTTTGTTTAAGCGCTTTTGGCAAAGGCCAGGGCAATCAAGAACAACTGCAGGCAAATCATTGACTGTAGATTTTTGTTTCATAATTCACACATTTTGTTGATTTCAAATACCGAATAATGACAAATTACCTTTCTTTACGCTTTGCGGAACGAAAGGGCAAACAGCCAGGAGTGAAACCCACACTCCCGCTTACTTTTTAAGCAGACTTGTTATAAAAAAGTGTTTTCATGGGCATTTAAGCTTTCGATCGTATCGTAAAATGATTGTGATTATTATAGCATTATTAGTTACAACCCGCTCCCCTCAATGTCACCTGGTGGTTGTTTATTTCATATTCAATTCCCAGTGCTTGCGCAATCATGCTCAACGTACGGTCTAGTGATTGATCAGTAAAATCCGCTGTAATAGTGCAGTTACTTAATCGCTCATCGCCCAATAAAACGCTGACATCAAATTTACCTTCAATTCTCCCGATGATTTCGTTCATCGTGGTGGCATCAAAGCGCATACTGTATTGTGTTCGGGCAGTTTTAGC
>JAYSOP010000645.1:0-5622 GCA_043722905.1 Chryseolinea sp. | reverse complement strand
GATTGCCTGATTTTTGGTTTTCGCAACAGCGAACTTGACATCCTTTTGATTAAGCACGCGGAAGGCATCATCAAAGGACGATGGGCGCTACCCGGCGGATGGATCCAATATAATGAAAGCGTTGATAATGCTGCCAGCAGGTTGCTCACTTCATTAACAGGGGTGTCCAATATCTATCTTGAGCAGCTCAGGGTTTTTGGTGAGGTTAACCGCTACCCCGGCAAGCGGGTAATTACCATAACCTATTTTGCGCTGATCAACGCCGACAACTATTCCCTGAATCCCGGTTTCACTGCCTCAGATGCCAGGTGGGTCAAGATCCATGATGTGCCCCGATTGCCTTATGATCACAATAAGATCCTGCAGTATGGTTTCAAACACCTTAGACACAAGGTCAGTCATGAGCCCATAGGATTTAATTTGTTGCCTAAAAAATTTACCCTTCATCAGATTCAGAAATTGTATGAAGCCATAATGGAAACCGAACTTGATAAACCTAACTTCCGGAGAAAATTACTGAACATGAACCTGTTGGTTCCTTGCGATGAAAAACAAAGAGATGTTTCTCATCGCGCAGCCAATCTCTACCGGTTCGATAAAAAAATATACAAAGATTTGATGGAGAGTGGATTCACTTTTGAATTGTAATTCCGCTGAAAAAAACGAGCAATAGTTTGCAACGGAAATAAAAACGCTTGCAGATCAAATAAAATACCCTGATATTAAGTCACCTTAAACGAAAACCAACTAAACCTAACTATACGCAATTATGGATGATCAAAACAGTAAGAGACTTTTTTATGGTAGTTGTTTTGCCTTAATCACAACTGCCTTTTCTTTTAGTATCCGAGCTGGAATTTTGCCTCAACTAGCACAGGATTTCGACCTCACTGCCACACAACTTGGATTTATTAACCAGATGTTCTTTTTAGGATTTCCAATTTCAATGGTTCTGGGAGGTATATTTTACAGTTCATTAGGACCTAAAAGAATTATGATCTTTGCCTTTTTTGCCCACACGATCGGTATAATTATGACCATTTACTCGGGTGGATATGTGGGTCTCCTGATCTCCACATTATTTATCGGACTTGGGAATGGATGTACCGAAGCGGCTTGTAACCCGATGATTGCATCCGCCTATAGCGGGAAACTAATGAATACTTTGCTTAACCGGTTTCACATGTGGTTTCCCGGGGGCATCGTGTTGGGAAGCCTGGTATCTCTTTTGATGACAAAAATGAACTTAGGTTGGGAGGCCCAGATATGGATCATCATGATCCCAACGCTGATCTACGCATACCTTTTCTACGGACTGGTATTTCCGGAACCCAGGAAGGAAAGTTCAGCCCTCACGGTTAATCTAAGAGCCATGATCACACCACTTTTCATTTTCATATGTGTATGCATGACGCTTACCGCTATTTCCGAATTCGGACCTACTCAGTGGGCGCAATTAGTCTTAGCAAAAAGTGGAGCAGAACCGATGGTTATTCTGGCCCTCATAACTGGATTGATGGCTGTTGGAAGATATTTTGGCGGCGAGTTTGTTCACAAGTTTGATCAGACCGGTGTTCTACTGGGCTCGGCGATTTTTACTGCGCTCGGGATCTTATTGCTCAGTACACAGACGGGCGCGATGGCGTATGTTGCCGCGGTCATTTTTGCCATGGGCGTTTGCTATTTCTGGCCCAACATGATTGGATTTACAGCGGAAAAAATACCATTAAGTGGGGCGATAGGGATGTCCATCGTCGGGGGCTTTGGTATGTTATCCACCGCGATTTGGCAACCGATTATTGGGGGCTGGATTGACAAAGCAGGCCAGGAAGCAGCTTCGATGGGCCTGCAGGGTGATGCGCTAGAATTAGCAGCTGGTCAGGCTACGCTACAGAAAATGCTAACCTTTCCGATAATATTGATTGTGCTGTTCACCATTCTGCTAATCTGGGTGCGGAAAAGAAAGGCGAATGCGCCGGTGATTGCTGGGGTAAACCGTTAATCTCAAATTAAAAGGGACGCATGGATGCGTCCCTTTTAATTACAAAATCTCAATACTTTTATTTCGGAGTAGTACCATCTCCGGCACTCACTTCACCAAGTTGTCCTTTTTCGGCTTTCTTCTTTAGTTTTTCATTGGCAAAAATGGCCACCTCAACCCGGCGGTTTTGCTGACGTCCGTAGTCAGATTCGTTATCACCAACGGGTTGGTCAGGACCATATCCGGCAGTGGTCGTACGTTTCTTGGCAACCCCTAATCCTTCAAGATAATTGGCCACCGCCTCTGCTCTTTTTTCTGATAGTCCCATGTTATACTCACGCGTGCCAGTAACATCGGTATGACCTTCCACGAGTACATTGGTATCATCATATTTTTTAAGCGTTACCGCCAGATCAGTTAAATTTGTCTTGGAGGTTTCAGATAACGCTGAGGAGTTATTGGCGAACTGAATACCTTCCCGGAAAGTAATTTTGATTCCTTCACCTACCCTTTCAATTTCAGCACCCTCGAGGTCTTTCTCCAGTTCCTCAGCCTGCTTATCCATGTAACGGCCAATGCCGTATCCTGCGGCACCGCCAACAGCAGCGCCTAATATAGCTCCCATGGCCGTATTTCCGGTAGCTTTACCGATGGCCGCACCGGCGGCGGCGCCTGCGCCGGCACCTATATAGGTACCTTTTTGCGCTTTGTTCATATTTTTACAAGCGCCTAACAGTAAGCAAATTACAAGAATAAGGCCTGTTATTCCTCTAGTTCCGATCGACATGTGTTTCATAAATGTTTTGATTGTTTTAACAAACCTCAGTGTTTAAAAAACTATGCCGGTCGGTATCCTGGTTAAATTGGACACTTCATAATTGGTAACTGTTGAAACATTCAACACATTTATATTTTTAATCGTGAAATTCAACCTTACTGGTATCCTAACTTTGGTTTCAATGATCGCAAGCGGTCAAACAATACCCCAAAACGAGCGTTTAAAATATCTTGCTCTGGGTGATTCTTACACCATTGGTGAAAGGGTTGCGGAACATCAGCGATGGCCGGTTCAACTAATCGCCGGGTTGGCCTCGAAAGGCCTTCAATATTACCAGCCAACCGTTATCGCAGCAACGGGATGGCGCACGGATGATTTGAAGAATGCTGTCCAGTTGGCAAAACCTTCAAAAAATTTCGACCTGGTATCCCTGTTGATCGGTGTTAATAATCAATATCAAGGTAAAAGTCCAACGGAATATGCTGTTGAATTTGAAGAACTATTGGAGATGGCTATTCAATTTGCCCACCACGAAAAATCAAAAGTAATCGTGCTGTCCATACCCGATTATGGTTTTACTCCCTTCGGGAAAAATGGTCAGGATAAAATTAGCAGGGAGATCGATCACTTCAATGCGATCAACAGATCCATCAGTGAAAAAAAAGGAGTGAAATATATTGACATCACCGATATTTCAAGAATGGGATTAAGCGATACAGAACTGGTTGCTGATGACGGATTGCATCCTTCCGGAAAAATGTACGGGTTGTGGGCGGCAAGGATCGTGAAAGAATTATTTTAACTGAGCTCGCCCAAAGTCATCCGCCAGCCAGAGGAGACGCCAAGCATTCCAAAACGAGCGCCTCAGAGAAATCCCGGAGACCGATGGCTCTGAGGGGTGAGGGATGCCTCTCTCAGATACATTCGCCAACTTCCGCGCGGAGGCTCTGAGCATTCCGAAGCCGATCGCCTCCCTACTTTTTCAGCTGCACGCTTTGATCTTTTAACAAGATTTCCAATGGTTCACCAGACTCCAACTTTGTTTCCACCCCATCCTTTGTGACTTTAATTTTAATTACCCGGTTCCTGAATTCAAGCCTGAAAGAATATGACTTCCACTGATCAGGAAGAAAAGGATTGAAACCAAGTTTTCCATCCTTGACGCGCATTCCTCCGAAGCCTTTCAACACGCTTAACCAGGTACCCGCCATACTCGTAATGTGACATCCGTCTTCCGTATCGTTATTATAATCATCGAGATCGAGGCGGGCTGTTCTTAAATAAAATTCATACGCCTTCTGCTTGTAGCCAAGTCTGGACGCAAGAATGACGTGCACACAAGGAGATAATGATGACTCATGAACCGTCATCGGTTCATAAAAATCAAAATTCTTTCTCAGTGCTTCGATACTATACTGGTCTTCAAAAAAATAAAGTCCCTGTAAAACATCTGCCTGTTTGATGAAACATGAGCGAAGAATACGGTCCCATGACCACTTTTGATTAATGGGTTTATCTTCAGGTTTGAGATCAGATACTTTCAGTAATTCTTTATCAAGGAAGCCGTCTTGCTGGAGAAACAAACCCCTTTGCGTTTCTTCCGGGAAATACATTTTTTCAACAATATCTTTCCATTTGGATGATTCAACTTCTTCCTTAAAATCAACTTGTTTAACAATCTCCTGAAACCTGGCAGGGTTATTATTTTTTACAATATTAATTGCCTCCTGTGAATACTTCAGTGTCCAGACAGCAATGGTGTTGGTATACCAGTTGTTGTTCACATTGTTCTCATATTCATTAGGACCGGTCACCCCCAGCATCACATATTTGTTTTTGTGGCTTGACCAGTTAATGCGCTGGGTCCAAAACCGGGAGATGGCGATCAAAACTTCCAACCCGTATTCGGTCAGGTACTGCTCATCGCCGGTATACCGGATATAATCGAAAATCGCAAAGGCTATGGCGCCATTTCGGTGAATCTCCTCAAAAGTGATTTCCCATTCATTGTGGCATTCCTCTCCGTTCATAGTCACCATCGGATATAATGCCGCGCCTTTGGTGAACCCAAGTTTTTTGGCATTCTCAATGGCTTTCTGCAAATGTTTATAACGGTACACCAATAGATTACGCGCCACTTTCTGTTCGGCAGTTCCCAGATAAAAAGGCAAGCAATATGCTTCTGTATCC
The DNA here is from genome assembly GCA_043722905.1 of Chryseolinea sp. Classification (GTDB taxonomy): domain Bacteria; phylum Bacteroidota; class Bacteroidia; order Cytophagales; family Cyclobacteriaceae; genus Chryseosolibacter. The sequence goes on along the minus strand of JAYSOP010000645.1, from coordinate 673 downwards.
CAGTAAGTACTTCCGCCATATTTTTCTCCCGTAAAACCTTTGGGGCCGATGTTGAGGCGCTCATCATCACCGGTATAGGTCTGTGTGAGCTGGAAAATATTAAAACGAATTCCTTGCTGCGCAGCGATATCTCCTTCAATGGTAATGTCACATTCCTCCCATTTGTGCTCCCATACTTTTGCGTGCTCATAAAAAAGTTTATCGAAACCTTTTGAAACAGCTTCATCCAAAACTTTGTGACATTGCTCTACCAGTTGACCCTTCGGATGATTTTCTGATGAAAGTACGGCGGCGTATTTATAAATAACGGTTTCTTTATCCTGTTCCAGATTCATTTGCACAACATTGCCGGCAAACTTTTCACGTTTCTCCACATTGATGCGGTCGAAATTAACTTTCTGGCCATCCGTTTCTATTATGTAATGAATGCCGGTAGTGACATGGAAAAAAGTCTTTTTTGTCTGAGCAGTAACCAGCGCTCTGCCAGCAGTGGCTTCCTTGTGAACCTCCTCCCAGAATTTTTCATCATAGTTGGAATCTTTATTAACCACATCGGCATCTGCATACAGTGAAATGGTTGTTTTTGAAGAAAAATTCAGGGGTGTTATCGCGTATCGGATAGCCCCAATTTCCCCTTGCGCCATGCTGCAAAATCGTTTTGATTCCACCTTAA
>JAYSOP010000644.1:0-1638 GCA_043722905.1 Chryseolinea sp. | reverse complement strand
TAAAAAACCATCGTCATCAGTGGCGCCTAAGACAGGGATGTTGTCGACCTCCGTGTTATGGATGCTTTTATTGTCATCTAAAAAGCCATACACCACATTGCCGTTGCGCTCAAAAATTTCCTTCACCCCACGGCCCAGATAATTAGCGCCGAAAATGATTACCGGATTATCCATTATAAACTAAATTGATTAGAGGTCAAAGGTAGATTGGGAATCAGTGACTAACAAGCCGATAAAATGATCTTTGCAGGTAAATAAGTAGTGGATTGTTACATAATACTAAAAAAACGAAAAACGGCGCGTACCCCGTACGGTATCTGGATAACGTACCAAAATTCGGAGCTGACAGGGTAATTAATATGCATAAAAGCGTAACATAAATAATTATTGCCAGGATCAATAACCGGTGGGGCGAGGTGAGGTACTGTTTTGCCTGGACGCACGCTGCAAAAAAGAAAAACAAAACAAGGGTATTTTCTACGCCGGCTAAAAATTGCAAAACGTTTCCTGCTTCCAAAAAAAAAGGCCGGAAGAAGCCCGAAAAAAGAGCCCATGGGGCATTCCTTAAAATACTCCCCACAGTTACCTGAAGGTCGTTGAAATGCACAAGATCTTCCGGGTCTGATAATTGATTAAATACCGCATTATTAGAAACAATAACCTCCAGCAACCGGCCTGGACTAAAATTGGGATGGACAAAGCTGACGAGAAAAATGGGTAGCAGGAAAATGGCCAACCATATTACTGCTTCCGACGATGCTGACCGTGCTATCCCTTTGCGACTAATTATTCTATACAACAGCGTGGTCACCACTACTGGTAAAAAAATGGCGGTGAAATAATACTTCAGGTGCCAGAATATCCATAGACTAAACAGGGACAGGATAACCGCTCCGATGGAAAGTCTTTCCCGAAACCATACTTTTAGAAAAATCCCCGTCAGGTAGTACAGCGCTGCTGCTGCAAGCGTTTCTTTAATTAAACCTGAAGACCAGAATACGATGGACGGCATTAATAAAAATGCCATAACCGAAGGAACTGTTACGCCATCAATTTTATGGTTTATCATCTTCACGAGGTTCCATGAAGCAAGAAATGAAATAAAAGAAAAGTAAAGACTGACTACCCAATAGTTATCGAGTGTTGCGATATTAAAGACACTGGTGATTTTTGAAAGGAATACAGCACGAGGCTCAAAAAAGATAATCGGAAGGGTGCTTATATCCCTATTAAAAAACAAAATATTTAAATAGCTGGAAAAGTCCTCCCTGGCAAGCGAAGCCAGCACAGAGGCATCCTTAAAATACGAGAAGGTATCGCCGACAGGAAAATACCAGGTGTACAAAAGCCCCAGCGAAATTCCCGCCATCAACTTAATCAGCAGGCAGGGCCAGAATAATTTAGGGAGAAATGTTTCCGTTTTCCAAATACGGAACGCCATGTAGAAAATAAAGAGAATATGGAACACCGATACGAAATGAGTCATCATGGGGTTGCCGGCTGTAAAAGTGAAAAGCCTATGTTGCAATCAAGGCATCGTCTTTTCATGCAGAAATTATTATGAAGTTCAATCAATGCCTGTGAATCGAAAGCCGTTTTGCTGGATAAACCAAGTTCATTCCATGATCTTAAAATAGT
>JAYSOP010000643.1:0-2273 GCA_043722905.1 Chryseolinea sp. | reverse complement strand
GTAAGGTTAACGGAGATCAGGATTAAAAGGATCTCCAGATTTGACGGATTCAAAGCCGACGAGTTATTAAAAGACCTGGAAAAAGAATTGAAAGAAACCCAGCACCACTTGCGCAACCTCACGGATTACGCCATTGCTTATTTTCAGAATCTGCTGGAAAAATATGGAAAAGGCCGAGAGCGCAAAACCGAGATCAAGAGTTTCCAATCGGTCACAGCGATTGAGGTAATTGCCAACAATCAAAAATTGTATGTAAACCGGGAGGATGGTTTTGCTGGATACGGTCTGAAGCGCGATGAATACATCTGCGATTGTTCCGAACTGGATGATGTGATCGTGATACGAAAGGATGGGAAAGCCCTGATATCCCGCATCCAGGAAAAAGGCTTCATGGGTAAAGACATTCTCTATATAGGCATCTGGAAAAAAGGGGATGAACGGATGGTGTACAACCTGATATATTCCGACGCAAAATCCGGAAAAGGTTTTGCCAAGCGCTTTAACCTTCCGGGTGTGATCCGTGACAAGGAGTATGATTTAACCCAGGGCGAAGCCAATTCAAAGATGCATTATGTCACGGGTAATCCTAACGGCGAAGCAGAGAAAGTAGAGGTGAAGTTGTCACAATCGAGCACGGCCCGAAAAAAAATATTCCAGTATGACTTTGCTGATCTTGAGATAAAGGGAAGGGCGGCGAGAGGAAACACCATTACCAAGTATCCGATCCGGAAAGTGGAGTTTCTCAAAGCCGGATCTTCAACCTTGAGCAAACTGAACTTGTGGTACGATGCACATTCGGGACGCATAAACAAAGACAAGCGTGGAAGGTATCTGGGGAAATTTGAAGGCGAAGATAAGATCATCGCATTCATGCGGAATGGATCCTATAAGATTACGGGTTATGAGTTAACAAACCGGTACGAGCCTGAGAAGGTTTTGCAGCTAGAAAAATTTAATCCGGATAAGGCCATTTCTGCCGTTTACGTGGATGGCGAAAGCAAACAGTACATGGTAAAACGGTTCATGATTGAAACCAGCACTGCCGATAAGGAATTCGGATTTATTTCAGAAGGTATAGGGTCGAGGTTGGTAGTAGTTACTACTTCTGAAACGCCTGAAATTGAAATAGAGGTGAGCAAGGGCAAAGACAAGCCAAAGAAACTGGAAACGGTAAATCTGGAGGAGTTGGTCGATATCAAGGGATGGAAAGCTTTGGGAAACCGGTTGTCGGAACACAAAGTGACAAAGATCACGCTGGTCGAGGACGAGGAAGCCGCGCCTGAGGTGGACGGCGAATTGAACGAGTTTGAGGTGGCTGAATCGGAAAAAGATTCTCAGTCGCCAAAAAAAAAAATCGAATCACCTTATTGGGAGCAAAGACCGGAGCTACCAGTCGGGGAGGACGGGCAAGTCGTCCTCTTCGGGGAACCGGAAAAGCCAAAGCAACAGCCGCCCCAGCAAAGGCAAGCGCCAAGGCCAAAGCTCAAAGCCGAACAGCAAAACCTCTTCAGCGAAAAAAAGGACGAGCCAGTCGACCAGCGCCAAAAAAGCGAAAGTGAGGCGAAAACCGAAGTAGGGGATCAGGAGAGTGGAAATGTGAGCGATTCTAAAAGGGAAAAAGGCCCTGTTCAACGGGGAGATGGTGTAAATAACGATGATAAATCATTCAATGTAGGAGAAACGATCGAATTCGAGATATAAACGTTGTTGGAGTGTATTATATTTGGTGAAGAGATAGCGTCATACCCCATTTTTTGCTATGCTGGTGCTTACTATAAGGCTCTGTATTTTTAGGCCATGGTGAAGTTTGCCTTCATATTGGCGTTTTCAGGATTGGCTTTGCAAGTCAATGGCCAGGATGACGAAATCCTTGCGTGGGGAAAGGTATTGGATGCAACGACTCACAAAGGAATTGAAGCCCACATCCGCTACAGCAGCATGCCCACCGGAAGTATCAACGGAAAATTTATCGACAGCACTTTTTCATTCCCCATTTATGGAGTTGCCCGATATCAGATTACGGCAGAAGCCAAAGGGTATAATCCGCGTACGATCATTCTGGATCCCAATGAAAGTAATCCCGCCAAAGAAGTAACCCGCAATATTGTATTGACACCCACGGGTGAAGCCATCCGGTTAAGCCACCTTATTTTTGCGCAGGGGAAAGCCATTATTGAGCCCCAATCTTATCAGGAGCTGGATGGTGTTGTACAAATGATGAAAGACAATTCGAAAATTGAGATTCAGCTTGAAGGACATACTGATAACCTCGG
>JAYSOP010000642.1:0-9210 GCA_043722905.1 Chryseolinea sp. | reverse complement strand
TTAAAGGGGCAACCTATGAACTAAATCGTTTCTGGTTTTCCGGTTGGGGTTTCGACGCCTTGTATGATATTCTGTTCGTGCAACCCTTTTTGTATCTCGCCAGGACCAACAAGAATGATTTTCTGGATAAAATAAATGAAGGGATGGTGACGGGAGCGAATTTCTTTCACAAAACATTTGCCCTGACACAGAACGGCGTAATGCGCTGGTATATCATGGGCATCGTGGTAGGGGCAGTTTTGATTTTGTCCCTGGGATTGCTCCTTCATTAAGAGTCAGCAAAAATATTACGTGAAAATGCAATGAAGAAAATAAATAAATAGCCAATGATCTTACTCTGGTTCATAATCATTCTTATGGGTAGCGGGGTACTCGCGTGGATAGCTGCCCAATGGAGTACTCAACTTTGCCGATGGATATCATTGCTGGCGTTGGTTATCAATTTTGTTCTGGCAACTTTATTATGGCTTGACACAGAGCGCCTTTCTGAACCCGCGTCTACCTGGATTTCTACATTCAAAGTTGAATGGATACCCACGTTTGGAATCAGTTTCAATTTAGCGTTGGATGGCTTGAGCCTGCTCATGTTATTATTGACTTTTTTGCTGGGTGCTTTGGGGGTCGTGGCATCCTGGGGCGAAATTCAATACAGAGTTGGTTTTTATCATTTTAATCTTTTATGGGTGCTGGCGGGGATTGCCGGAGTTTTCCTGACCATGGATCTTTTTCTCTTTTATTTTTTCTGGGAGGTAATGCTTATTCCGATGTATTTTCTCATCGGAATCTGGGGACATGAAAACAGAAATTATGCAGCGTTCAAATTTTTTATTTACACTCAGGCGAGCGGATTGCTGATGCTGCTGGCCATTCTGGGATTGTATTTTGTTCATGGCAGAACAACAGGCATCTATACTTTCAATTATTTTGAACTATTGAATACGGTCATGGCGCCAGGAACTGAACGCTGGCTTATGTTGGGTTTTCTGATAGCCTTCATTGTTAAACTCCCGGTTGTTCCATTTCATAATTGGTTACCTGATGCACATTCCGAAGCACCTACCGCGGGAAGTTTGATACTTGCGGGCCTTTTACTTAAAACTGGCGCCTATGGTTTACTTCGTTTTGTTGTGCCTTTATTTCCCAATGCATCACTGGAAATCGCACCGATTGCTATGTTGTTCGGCGTCATCGGTATTTTATATGGAGCCCTTCTCGCTTATTCCCAAACCGATTTAAAAAGACTGGTTGCTTATACCAGTGTAAGTCATATGGGGTTCGTGATACTGGGCGTATTTGCATTTAACGAACTTGCCTGGCAGGGGGTGGTGATGCAGATGATTACCCATGGCATCAGTACTGGCGCCTTATTCCTGATTGCCGGGGCGCTGTACGAGCGCACCCATACCCGAAATATTGAAAAAATGCGGGGCTTCTGGGCGAAAATGCCTTTTATGGCCACAATAGGTTTAATATTTTCCATGGCCTCTCTTGGTTTGCCCGGCCTTGGAAATTTTGTGGCAGAATTTTTAACATTGGTGGGCGCATGGCAAAGCAATCCCATACTCACCATTTTTGCAACCGTAGGACTGGTGGCGGCGACCGCATATTCTTTGCGTATTATGCAGAAAATATTTTATGGAAAAGTGGAACTAACGTACACCCTACCAGACCTATCCATTCGGGAAAAATTTGTTTTGGTACCCATGGTCGTGGTGATTATTACATTAGGTCTATTTCCGCAGCCTGTACTGGATACCACAAGGCCATTAGTACAGGATATTCTAAATAACACGAAAGAAGCAGGTATAAAAAAGGAAATAATTTTGCAGCAAGAAGAAATGTTAGGTTTAAAAGGAGGTTCCCATGAGTAAAACAGACTTTCTCAGCATCATACCCCTGTTTATTCTGACCAGCGCGGCCATTCTCATTATGTTTTCCATTTCGGTAAAACGGAACCACAAAATAATTTATGTCATTACGGCCCTATCGCTTATCGGAGATTTCATTTATCTGGTTTTGTATAATGCCCGAGTAAAGTGGATCATTGAACCGCTTTTCATTTTTGACGGTTTTGGAATTTTTAACATGGGGCTTATCCTTCTGACAGCGGTCGCCGTTACCATGATCTCGTACGCTTATTTTGAGCAAAGAGAAGAAAGAAAAGAAGAGTATTATATCCTCCTGATTTTGGCAACCCTGGGCGCCTGCACCCTCGTGATCAGCAAGCATTTTGTATCCCTTTTCCTTGGACTCGAAATTTTAAGCGTCTCCCTTTATTCCATGATTGCTTATTTGCGGAAGCGGGAAAGGTCTGATGAGGCAGGGATTAAATATTTAATAATGGCCGCGTTTTCCTCCGCTTTTTTATTGTTCGGAATGGCCCTGGTGTATGTTAGCACCGGCTCGATGGACTTCCAGGCTATCTCGGATTATCTTTCTAACCAGGCTGAATTATCCCTAATTTTAATGACCGGATTTGGATTGATGGTGGTCGGTGTCGGATTTAAACTCAGCATTGTTCCCTTCCATATGTGGGCAGCGGATATTTATGAGGGCGCGCCAGCACCGGTAACCGCCTTCATTGCAACGATTTCGAAAGGAGGAATGATCGCATTACTGATCAGGTTTTTTATTTCGATAAATGGATATCGCTATGAATCATTGGTACTGATCTTCAGTGTCATCGCTATCGCGTCCATGTTTATCGGAAACTTCCTTGCTTTGCGTCAAAAAAATGTGAAACGCATCCTGGCGTACTCATCAATATCACATATGGGCTATCTGCTCGTTGCTTTCATTGCCGGAAACGAATTAGGCGTCCAGGCGGTAAGTTTTTACCTGGTGGCATATTTTATAACAACCGTTGGAGCGTTTGGTATTGTGGCTACACTGTCAGATAAGGACCGCGACGCTGAATTACTCGAAGATTATGAAGGGTTATTATGGCGACGACCCTGGACAGCCGCAGCACTATCTGCTATGCTTCTCTCACTGGCCGGGATTCCCCTCACCGCTGGATTTGTCGGCAAGTTTTATGTTATCGCTGCCGGGGTAAACACAAATTTATGGCTACTCGTTTTCATGCTCGCGCTCAATAGCGCAATCGGACTCTACTATTATATCAGGATTATTGCAGTCATGTTCGAGAAGCATGAAGGAGAGGAAGAACCGTTAGGCATGTTACATCCCTCAGTTTACATCGTAAGCGGAATAACACTTGGGTTGCTGGTTTCGCTTTTACTATGGGTGGGAATTTATCCTGAATGGATTATGGGTGTTATCAAAACCTATGTTAATAGCTAGTTAAAGTAATTTACGCTGAATTGGGCTTGAAGCATGCATATGATTTGCAATAATTTAGTATCACGATATACTCTTTCAATACAGCCATACCGATGGAGCCGTTATTATGATATTGAGATGATACAATGGCTGTAGGAACAGCATTCATTTCAAAACCCGAAATCTTTAACTTGTCGGACACTGTCTCATAGCCTGAAATCAAACCGTTAAAGCCAATTCCCACGACACTTTCATTTCTAAAATAATTGAATTGTGATATTTCTGTTGTCTTAATCAGAAGTCCCAATGAAGAACCTGTATCAATCATCAAATCGCAGGCGCGATTTATTTTCTTGTCAAGAAAAATATGCGAATCCAAAATAGGCTTTGCATCGACGATTTGCATGGGAATCAGCGAATAGCCTAAAGGTATCTTTGATTTTAAAGCAGATCTGAAAGTAATGGTATTTGCCCGGGCATTTAATTCAATTTCAAACTTTAAGAAGACATCGTATCCAATAACACCATGAATGTTCCGATAGGAACCAAATACATTTTTACTGTCGACAATTACAACCGGTATCTGCTCTCCCAAAACCCGTTCTATGCTAACCTTGTTTCCGAGAGAAAGTAATCCGGTGAGAGGATTACCTGCCCCCAAACCGGAAAATTTTACTTCTTTTCCCCGAATTACTGTAAATAAATTCTTGAATTTCTTGCCGAATAAAATAAGGTTTCTGCAACCTGTGTCCAGGATAAGATTTACATGAATCGAGTCATTGATCGTCACAGGCAGTACGATTAGATTTTTTACGGTCCTGTAATGCAAAGTCATTTCATGCACTGAGTCCGGCAGAAAAAATCCGGCTTTAGGTACAGCGGCGAAAGTCAGGCATTGAAGGAGCACAAGCAACCAACAGGCAGGAAAAGCGATTCTCAGGGATTTCATATGGGGAGGTTTTTCAATAAGAAAAGCTACCTCCCCCGGAGGACTCTTAAAAGACGCAGAAAGGCGGATTTTTTATAAATCGCAATAGTGCCAACGCCCTCTTGCCAGGGCAGGGTTACACACTAAATGGGTAATTGTATCGGTAAAAATTAGCGTAAATACTACCCTAAATGGGGGTGACCTGAATGACCGGAGCGAAATATATTATGGCATTCATATCAGAAATGTCATTGCTAAAGATTATCAAGGAAAGGCCTTCGTCGCTCAAGCTTTAAGTCTTGAAGCACGGAGGCTTTGACCGCAATGGTAAAGTTGTAAGACTGAAATCTGCCAAAGGGAACCCAGGTAAGATTCATTTGCCAGCAATGAAGGTCGCGCGAAATTCCCACATTGGTCTGCGTGAATTCTTTTGACTCAAAATGATACCCGCTGTTGTAGGTAATTTTCCATTTTTCTGAAACGGACAAATCTCCGGAAACATTAAGGGTTTGGATAACTTCTGCTGGCTGTATCTTATCCGCATTCCTGGTTGTCGGACGCCTGTAATTCAAATTGTATCCCAGATTCAGACTCCACGGAATATCAAAGTCAATGTAGGAATTTGGATTTTCTATAATGTGTTGCTTGTCTTCTTCCGGTATATCGGATTTTACAACTTTTTCCCGCGTTTCATTTTCTTTTTTTCGCATGGACGGATTTAGATTTGTATTCAGCGCAAGCGTGGCATTAGTAATTCTTCCAATGCCACCACCCTTCCAGGCGTAAGCATCTACACGCCTCTCAGTTATCTTTCCTTCGCCGTCGCTTGTTCTTACATAGTTATAAGGATCGAGCGACGCCGATAGGTTTATGTTGATGGTATTGTCAAGGATATTGGTATTGGCCGATAGCCCAATAGTAGAGAGTTTAAAGGAGTCAGCCATCAGGTTATAACTTGAACTCAAAGAAAGGTTATTCAGCAACATTACTTTTCTATCAACGGTATCTTTTTCTCCTTTTACTTTCATTTCAAGATTGTTTCCAATACCGAAACTCACTGATCCCGCCTTTCCCAATCCGGACGGGCCATACACAAATCCTTCATGTCGGGCTTTGTATTCAACCGTTGGTTCGTAAGGAAGGCCGGGACCCGCGGGGCGATTAATAATATTAAAATATTCGGGATTTTTAGAAAAGTCGGGGGTTAAGCCCATAGAAATGCTGGGGTTAATAACATGTCGGATGGCCTTTACTTTACCGGATTTAAAAAAATACATCCCATACACCCGGGTATTCACGCCGATGCTGAGGCTGTAATTGGCGACCCGGTTAAACCCTGGAATAGTATCTGCCTTGGCCGAATAATTACCTGTTTTTTCATCCTGAACATATTTCCAATTAAGTTTTTCAAAATACCATTTCTCCTCATAGTTGACCGAAGGTGATAGGGTAAAGAACTTAAGCGCTTTGAACGAATACGACAACGGAATAGAATGTCGTACACCCTTCCTCCCATTTTTCAGAAACAAGGGAAGATTATCAAACGTAAAGGGTGCAATACTATCGCGTGGCGATTCCGGTGTAAGCCTTCCCAGGTTATTGGTTATCCGGTTAGTTCCCGTCATACTGTAGCCGAGTGAAAAATTGTCCATGAAGGAAGTCCTCCCTTTGCGTTGGAAGGGGTAAAGGTTTGTCATATTCAGACTCACATTCGGCAACGGCAGATCTACCAGTCTTGTTTGAAGATCCTGGCTATGACTTAGGTTGATACCCATCGAAAACGGAGTGCCTGCGAAACGTTTACTGTAGGAAACATTCGAACTTAATTTAGTGCTGATATTGCTAAGCGAGTTGGAAGCCAACTCATTGGCGGTACCGTACATTAGATTATTATTTTGATTGAAGGTTGCCGTCGCAGCGTTTACTGAAGCTGCAAAACGACCGGTACCTTTTGATTGCGGCGAATGGCTCCACATAAGCCTGAAATCATTGGAGATATCGCTGTCTTCTATATTTTGACCTAGCCTATTTTTGGAGTAGCTGAAATTAAAATTACCGTTATACGCATATCGTTTCATGTACGTTGAATTTGCGTAAATGGCATGGCCCCCTTTTGAGTAAAGATCGCCTGTCAGTGACAGCTTTATATATTCACTGATATCAAAGAAATAACCGCCGTTGCGGAAGTTGAATCCTCTCCTTCGTTCCTCTCCATAACTGGGAACAATTATTCCGGATTTACTCTCCCGCTGGGCAGGGAACATACCAAATAAAAAACCGGCGGGTAAAGGGATGTCATTAAACACAACGTAAAAAGGACCCGATACAATTTTGTCATTTGGAATTGCCTTGGTTTTTGTCGACCGGATACTGAAATGAGGGTGCTCGAGGTTGCAGGTAGTAAATGTATTCTGAAGGCTTAGCAATTCATTATTCTCATTCTTAAAGACCGTTTCACCGTGCAGAATGCTCTCATCCTGCTTGGTAACCACTTCACTGATCCGGGCACGTCCTGTCTTAAAGTTGTATACGATGTCTTTTGTTTCATATAACTCAGCACCATTTTTGAATACGGGAAAACCCACACGGTTACCCAGGGAATCACGCACGCCGTGCGCGGTCATCGTACTATTGCCGTAATCAATTGTAATTTCTTCCGCCTCCAGTTCAATACCGCCATAGGTGATTTTGGCGTTACCATAAAGCCAGATTAATTTTCCATCTATACTGGCCCGGATAGAATCTCTGGCAGTATAGTTGATTGTAGTTTCAACATCTCCTTTAGCCCGCGGGATGGAGTCGTTTTGAATATTTAGCGAATCTGAAGTGTTTGGAATAGTATCCGGGAGCACCTGTGTCGTATCTTGCCTTACGGGTAAGGTGCCGGCAGGATTTTTTATAGGGTTTTCAACCTGAGCGACTGTGGAAAGCGCTACCAAAAGAAATACTATGATAAAGATGAAAGAATGCCGCACAACCCCCGAATTGATAGTAAGATCTTTAGGTTTTAGTGAAAAAATTACGATTTTGGGTAAAGGTATTGCAAATACATATAACATCGTGCGGCACTTGAGAAAAGTTGGAATTACCGTAATTTTGGTAGCAATAACCTTGCTAAACTCATCCAGCAACCTGATTAATCCCGAATTCAAGGTTGATGTTGTGGTAATCGATGCAGGTCATGGTGGTAAAGATTCGGGCACTCGAGGCAAAAAAGCACTTGAAAAAGATATAGCTCTTAAAATAGCTTTAAAAGTGGGTTCTTACATTGAGCAAAATATTCCCGGCGTCAAAGTAATTTACACGAGGAAAAACGATACTTATGTTGCACTGGATGAACGGGCCAATATTGCTAACCGAAACAAGGCTGATCTGTTTATCTGCATTCATGCCAACTCCATGCCCGGTGGCAGAGCGATTGGAACAGAAACCTATGTGATGGGCCTCCACAAAGAGGAGAGCAATTTTGACGTTGCAAAACGCGAAAATTCGGTGATCCTCATGGACGAAGACTACAAAGAACGATATGAAGGTTTTGACCCCGATAGCCCTGAGTCCTATATTTTGTTCGCATTGACCCAAACCGCATACCAGGAGAGCAGTCTATTATTCGCCAAAAAGGTAGAGGATCAGTTCAGGGCGCGGGCGGGAAGATCCAGTCGCGGGGTAAAACAGGCGGGATTTTTAGTGCTCTGGAAAACCACCATGCCCAGCGTGTTGATTGAAACCGGTTTCTTATCACACTCGACAGAAGAACTATTTTTAGCCGGCGAAAAAGGCCAGGATTTGATTGCCTCAGGTATATATAGAGCCTTCAAAGAATACAAAAGTGAGGTAGAATCTATAAATTGACGTCCAAACAGATTTTGCCCTTACCCCAAATTAGCGTTAAGAATGAAATTCTCGAAAGAAGTAAAAGTTGGCCTGTTTATGATTTCGGCCATCGCACTGTTATATTTTGGATTCAACTTTCTCAAAGGAATTGATTTTTTCTCCTCGTCCAATAAATATTACGCTATCTATAAGAACGTTGACAAGCTGACCGAATCCAATCAGATATTTTTGAACGGATACGCAGTGGGACGTGTCAGCGAAATCATTATTCAGCAAAATAAAGAGCGCGTTTTGGTAGAACTTTCCATCGAATCAGACATCGTCGTATATAAGACGTCTGTCGCGGTATTAAATGGTGAACTGCTCGGAGGACGATTTATTCAGCTGATGGTTGGTAAAAGTGATGATATCCTCCAGCCCGAAGATACCATCCGCTCAGATGTTGCGAAAGGCCTTGCCGATTTTATTACCGAGAATGCAGAACCCGTTGCCGCAAATCTCCAAACCACCTTGCGAAAATTAAACAGTATGCTGGATACACTGAACAAAAGCGCTGTGATGCTGAATGAAATCTTCGCAGGCCTTCGTTCAACCCCGAGACTTTTGAATAGTTCGATCATGAGTTTGAATGGCAAAGTGGGAGAAATGTCCGGAAAATTTCAAGAAGTTGGCACTAGTCTGAACTCAGCATTGGGGGACTTAAAACCAACATTGGAAAATTTTAAAACCCTTTCCGACTCTTTAAAAAGACTTCAACTGAACGGAACTATTAATAAAGCCCAACAATCCCTAACGAAACTGAACGAAACGCTCACTGTGCTAAACCGTGGAGATAATACCGCCAGCAAACTGATGACCGAGGATACCTTATATGTGAATTTGAATAAGCTTCTTATGAATCTGGACTCTCTGGCCAGTCATTTTAATGAAAACCCCCGTCATTTTATGGCACCGCTTGGTAAAAGCAGAAAGAAAATTGAGAAAGACCTCGAGCATCAGCGGAAAAATGGGAATTAGTTACAGGTTTCAAGTTGCCTGTTTAAAGTTTAGCGTTTCAAGGTGTAAAATTCCAGTTTGCCATTTGTCTGTCGTATTCGGAATGATTTCGTGGCCCTAAAAAATACCTATTCATGACGAAAACAGAATTGGAATTTAACAAAAATGAG
>JAYSOP010000641.1:0-1647 GCA_043722905.1 Chryseolinea sp. | reverse complement strand
AGCTTATTTGCAGCTTTTGTTCCTGCCAATGTTGTGGGAGAAATGGTTAGCATCGGTACGCTTTTCGCCTTTGTATTGGTCTGTATTGGTATCTGGGTTTTACGCGTAAAAAATCCGGATGCACCGCGTACATTTAAAGTACCCCTGGTCCCACTCATTCCCATCTTAGGGGTTGTCACATGTCTGTTTATGATGGCATTCCTGCCACTGGATACCTGGATACGCCTGGCTGTGTGGATGGTAATCGGCGTAGTGATTTACTTTCTATACAGCCGGAAGCATAGCATACTGAGAAATAAGTAATCTAGAGTATTCAACCTGATAAAGTCGGGTGCTAAAAGTCCGCCCTAATCACCTTACACTATCCCGCTAGCTATCAGGAGCCGCTCCTGAAGGCGCCAAAGTTTTCTCCTCCTTCGGTGATAAGTATCATCGAAAAAAAGAAAGATGCCTGATGAAGACCGAAAACATTAACACTTCAACACGTTAACACTTCAACCACATGAGCACTTCAACACATCAGCACCTGAACACCTCACTCAAGTCCTTTCTCTTTCATCTTATTAAACTCTCTGATCCTTCTGACCATCGCAACGCCGAAACCTGTCATCACCAGGAAGGTCCCTAGCCATAAAACATTAATAAGCGGTTTTTCCATTGCTTTTACCACCACATAATCCTTTTGGCGGGAACTGATTCCAAGGCTGAACTGGTTCGTTTCAGGGTGGATATTTAACAGCGTTAACTGAATACCGAGGTCTCTCACTTCATACGGAATACGGCCTACCATCCTGTTGCGAATTACAAAGATCGGCTCTGCAATATATTCTTCGTACTCCCCTTTCACACGGATGTGCGCTTTTACAGCGACATCGGACGAATCGAGTTTAACGGGGCCGATCGAAAAAACACGCTCTACCTTTTCCAGGGCAGATACATAATCATTAGCAAAAAACTCCTGGTTCGCCGACACTTTAATTTCTTCCGGTTTACTCCATTCTGCTTTTTCAGGATCGTTTAGATCAACAATGTGTGCGTAGAGGTCCTTAGAAATATCGCGCTTAATATCCGGTGATGCGGCCATACCCATGGTAGGATTATCCTGAATTCTGGGAAACAACGTGTGCTTTTGACCGCCTGTCCCGGTTAACTGGATTTCGTAATAGCGATTCTCCGGAAAAATTTCAAAGGTATCATTGGCATGAAAGAGTCTGTCATTGTTGTAGACGATATCTTTTTTTGCTACGACCATGAATGGATCATCGGTAAATTCTATGTCATTGGGATTTACAAATCCAGATTTTTCGCGCGCTTCGAGCCGGTCTCCCTTGTATTCGATTTCGTATCCCGCCATAGACCTCGGCTCATTGATGAACAAAAGCAGGTTGTCCCGGTTGTATTCTTCACTTGCCTCACGGCTGTATAACAGTCCGGTATTATTTAGTGAAACAATTTTAGAGTATCCGGAAGAGAACATAATGCCAATCAACATTAAGCCAATACCGATATGAGCAATGGCCCCTCCGGATAAACCCGGGCTTGACTTTAGCAAACCAAAAAGGATTTTGCCATTTGCGGATACTGTAAATATTCCTGCAAACAAAATCAACAGGTAGCCTGCATTTTTAATAGAGTCAGAACCAAACT
>JAYSOP010000640.1:0-4466 GCA_043722905.1 Chryseolinea sp. | reverse complement strand
CTTTACTTTTGTTGTTGAGAAAATGGATAACCGCCGGATTAAAAAAGTAAGGGTTCAAATTCATGCTTCAAAAGAGATTTAAATTGTGGTTCAGATTGGCCAGTCCTTTTTCGACAAGATATGCGGGCATGCTTTGCTTTCTGCTAATCATGGCTGCCTGCGACCGCGAATATCTCCCGAAGCCTCTTGGATATAATCGACTCGAGCTTCCGGATCCGGCTTATCAACTACTGCCAGATACCCTTCCCTATTCCTTCGAGTATTCCACTTATGGAAACCTAATCAGAGATACCTCAGCTATTCACGAAAGGTTCTGGATAGAAATATATTATCCGTTGCTTAAATCAAACGTCCATATAACGTATAAAAGCTTAGGGAATAGTGACAAATTGTTAAAAGAATTCCTTGACGATGCATACAGGCTCACGGCAAAACATCAGATCAAAGCCTACGCCATCAATGAGATTATCACCGTTACACCTTCCGGCAAAACCGCCATCATCGCCGAATTGGAGGGAGAAGTTCCAAGCCAGTTCCAATTCACCATAACGGATTCAACTGAAAATTTTCTTCGCGGTGCCCTCTATTTCAACACCAAAGTTCAAAACGATTCACTTGCTCCTGCAATTGAATATATGAAACGCGATATCATGCACATCATTAACACTTTAAAATGGAACCGGCCAAAAAAATAATTCATTTCGCTGTTACCATATTCCTGCTGGGTTGTTTATTGGCAGGTTGCAAAAAGTTTAACCCGAACGAAACCGTCGCCCAGGAGCTCACTACATCCTCCGCCTTCGATAATTATTGGCATGCGGGCAAAGCGGAATTAAATTCATACAATCTGACTCAGTCCCGGTATGGCGAAGCCCGGGCCGGAAAAGCCGTTCTCATCTTTGTTACAGAGGACTTCTCCAAAAAAAAGCAGGTAAAGGCAGAAGGCCTGTCCTACAGACACAAAATTAATGTGATGAAGGTAAACTTCACCAAGAATTTTATAACCGGAATCTATCCTTATTCCATGATGTTGTCTGTTTTTACGCCCGTGAACCGCCACGCTAACCCCGCCACACTAAAAGCCACTATGTCATCACAAGAATGGTGCGGACAGGTTTACACGCAACTCAATTTACGGGGGAATCGGTATGCTATAAAATCTCACTCCTACTTTGAGCAGGAAGCGGATCAACAGTATTCAGTAAAAGAAGCCCTACTAGAGGATGAAGTCTGGAATTTAATAAGACTTGATCACGAAAAATTGCCTGTAGGAAAACTGAACGTTCTTCCGGGGCTTTTTTTTACGCGCTTACATCACAAAGATCTTAAAGTTAAATCCGCTTTCGCGGAAAAGTCTGTAATGGATTCAAGCTTCGTTTACCATTTGGTGTACGCCGATCCCAAAAGGGAACTTACGATTCATTACGAAAAGGTTTTTCCCTTCAAAATATTAACCTGGGAAGAAACCTGGGAAGAAAATGGCAAAACAATGAAGACATCAGCCGTCCTTGATAAAACGCTTTATTCTGATTACTGGACAAAAAATAAAAACGAGTTTCAGTATCTTCGTGATTCCCTTGGCTTACCGAGCAATTATTGAGTTCAGCAACAGAACCTTCCATGCTAACCTGCAAATATTCAAAGTTCTCCTTGCCTGCGCGAGAAACCTATTTGAATTGTGCTTATATGTCGCCCATGCTGAAAAGCGTTGAGAAGGTGGGTGTCCGCGCCCTTCGCTCGAAACGCAACCCGGGGGCAATACAAGCTGAAGACTTTTTTACCGGAGCAAAATTACTCAAAACAGAATTTGCCAGGCTCATTCATGCTGCTGATGCGAATAGCATTGCCCTTATACCTTCCGTTTCATATGGCATGGCAACGGTAACAAAAAATCTGAAAATGAGTAAAGGCCAGCACGTGCTGGTGGCCGAGGCCCAGTTTCCCAGCAATTACTATCCGTGGCAAACCATTAGCGAAGAAATCGGTTCGGAGGTAAGGATAGTTTCTCCCCCAAAACAATTCAACGGCCGTGGCAGGGACTGGAATATTAAATTTCTTGAAAGTATCAACGCTAAAACCCGGGCTGTCGCCATTGCCCATACGCATTGGGCGGACGGCACGAAGTTTGATCTTGAAGCCATTCGCAAACGAACAAAAGAAGTAGGCGCACTTTTGATTGTCGACGGTACTCAATCGGTCGGCGCCCTTACATTCGATGTGCAAAAAATCCAGCCTGATGCTTTGATATGCGCGGGTTATAAATGGCTTCTGGGGCCGTACTCTTTGGGTCTGGCTTATTATGGAGGATATTTTAATGATGGTAAACCCATTGAAGAAAACTGGATTAACAGGTTGGAAAGTGAAAATTTCTCAGGCCTGAACAATTATGAAGCGCGCTATCAGCCAGGCGCATCCAAATATAGTGTAGGCGAGCAAAGCAACTTTATCCTCGTACCCATGCTTCGAACCGCTATCACACAACTCAACCGCTGGGGTACAGACAGTATACAGGAGTATTGCAAGGCAATCGCAGATCCCGCCATTACTGCCTTGCGCGAAAAAGGGTTTCAGATCGAGGACGAGCCTTACAGGGCTTCCCATCTTTTTGGCATCCGTCACCCCGCATATTCTGATTGGCAAACTATCAAAGAGACATTAAATAAAAACAACATTCATGTTTCCTTCCGGGGTGATGCAATCCGTGTTTCTCCGCATACCTATAACGATGCCAATGACGTGAGCAAACTTGCTAAAGTACTAATTGCGGGGTTGAGATGACCCGGGAAAATAAATCCTATTTTGTCGGCGGTATTGTGATTTGCCTCTTAGGGGCGGTTTGCTTTTCCACCAAGGCTATTTTTGTCAAGCTCGCATACAGAGATACGGCTATCGAAGCTGTGCCCTTACTGGCTTTGCGAATGATTTTCGCGTTACCCTTTTTTGTCGTTTCCGCTTTAGTTTCTTCCAGCCAAAGCGACAACAAAAAGTTTTCCCTCCGGCAATGGTTTTATATCGCTGTTATCGGTTGTCTGGGCTATTACGTAAGCAGCTTACTTGACTTTATCGGGCTTCAATACGTATCAGCCGGGATTGAAAGATTAATTCTCTTCATTTATCCAACAATGGTTTTGCTAATATCTGCCCAGTTTTTAAAAGTTAAGATTAAAACATATCAATGGATTGCAGTAGGCATAACCTATGCGGGGCTTTTACTGGCGTTTGTTAGCGAGGTGAGATTGGACGGTGCGCGCAGCAACGAGTTTTATATGGGTGCTATCCTGATTTTTGGATGTGCTATTACGTATGCGTTTTACATCGTCGGAAGCGGAAAAATAATACCCCAGGTAGGAGCCGCCAAATTCAATAGCTACGCCATGAGTTTTGCTTGCCTCGGAGTGTTGTTGCATTACCTTTTTACCAGCGATCAATCACTTTTTGCCTTCCCTTCACTCGTTTATAGGTACAGTTTTTCCATGGCCTTGTTTTCCACAGTCATTCCATCCTACCTGGTAGCGGAGGGAATCAAACGCATTGGGTCTGACAACGCTGCGATCGTAGGAAGTGTTGGACCCGTGTCAACGATCATTCAGGCTAATATTTTTTTATACGAACCGGTTTTAGCCCTTCAGATAGCGGGTACCATTCTAGTCCTTTTAGGAGTTCTGATTATTGGGCGCACAAAGTCGACATGATTGGGAATGGATTTTTTCCGCTTTAGTATTAAATGGGCCTTGAATACGGGATGATTGCTCTAAACTTCTTAAGTTTCCAGGGATGATCCGGTCTATGAAAATACTTTTAGTATTTCTCTCCCTCCTGACCTCCCAACACTCCCTGGGACAAACAAAAACTTACTCTATCGTTTTTCTGAATAAAAAGCACGATGCCGAAAAAATAGATAAAGCAACCAATGACAAATTAATGGAAGGCCACATGGCCAATATCAACAGGCTGGCAAAGGAAGGGAAATTGCTGGCCGCCGGGCCCTTCGAGGGAGGAGGCGGGCTATTCATTTTCAATACGACGTCACAGGAAGAACCTGAAAGCTGGGTCAGTTCTGATCCTGCTGTTCAGGCCAATCGGTGGAATATTGAAATCCTTCCCTACACCCCCCGTAAGGGTTTGATTTGTCCGGTTTCTGAACCGTACGAAATGATATTGTATACGTTGGTGCGCTTTGACGCCATAGTAGATAAATTCACCGCTTCAACCTACCCGGGGATCATCAGAAAACATGATCAATTCGTCAGTGAAATAAAAAAAAATTCCAACGTGATCACAGAAGCCATTTTTGGTGACAATGAGGGAGGCATTTTGATTGTAAAAGAAGAAATACCAACGACGACTTTTGATGATGACCCGGGCGTTCAGCAAGGGCTCTTGAACGTACAGATGAAAAAATTATATATAGCAAAGGGCAGTTTCTGTGAACATTAGCCTTGCCTGGTTTTCAACTCAGGTTTTGC
>JAYSOP010000639.1:0-3697 GCA_043722905.1 Chryseolinea sp. | reverse complement strand
TTGGGGGTCGCGATGACCAAAACCCTGGACTTGTATGTTTCCATGAAAGACCTTGTGCTCATGAACCAGGCTGCAAGTGACTTTATCCGTTTCTTTCAGGACCAAGTCATGATCAAGAAAGAAAACCCTGATGATGGGTTGCTCAGTAAAATGATCACGAAAAACCAGACAGAAAATTGCGGGTTTTCGGATAATGAACTCATTTCGATCGGAATTTTTTTATTTACCGCCGGGGAGGAGACGTCCGCAAGTCTGATCAGTAATACCTTGCTGCATCTGTTGCAAAATCCTGATGCCTTGCAACAGCTTCGAAGAGATCCCGATCTGATTGAATCGTGTATAGAAGAAGTGTTGCGGTATGATTCCATTGTCCAATTACTCGGACGCGTGGCAAAAGAAGATTTTCCTATCGGAAACCAGGTGATACCAGCAAATGCAACGGTTACCCTGGTGGTCGGATCTGCGAACCGCGATGAACTTGCCTTTGACCATGCGAACGAATTCATCATCTCACGCAAACCCAATCGGCACCTTTCTTTTGGAAGCGGTGTACATTATTGCCTGGGTGACTGGTTGGGGAGAAAACAATCCCAAATGGCCATCAATGCATTCTTAGACAGGTATCCAGACATATCCCTTCCGCAGCAGGAATTCAACTGGTATAAAAATATCGCCGTCAGAAGGTTAAATGCACTGCATATCCGCGTGAAATAGTGCTTTGGGGTATTGGCTTTTGGGAATGGCCAGTTTAACACGAAAGGGCTTAATTGCTGCGAGGTACCGCCGACAGCTAATAGCCAATAGCTAACGGCCGAAAGCTTCATGGCAAAATATGCGCACCTTTAAAATAATATACCCGGATATGGTGTCCCTCGTTACTGTTTCCGATGTATACCATTCCAGATGCCGGCCAAATAGCTTCGTTCCGTTTTTCCTTTAGCGCTTCATTTTCAACCAGCGTGATCAGGCCAATAGCCCTTTCGTTATCGTCCGCAGACTGGACGGACTCCAGAAAATCCCTCGTCGATACCAAAAGCTTTGAGGTAAGACCGGGGATTCGATAGGATGGCACAAGCATTAACCGGAAGGCAAAAAAATGATTGCGCAATTGTTTTACGTAGGACTTAAAGGCTGTTGACATGCCCACCACTTCACCTGACACAGTTTTTACCACAAACACCAACTGCAGGAGACGTTCAGTTGCTTTCTCCCCCGCGGGGCCCTTGTGCTGTTTCCAGATTTCGAGCACCTGACCGCTGATATCTGATACATCCTTTCGCCAGACATTTTCCAGAACAACGTTTTGAGTATCTTGAACGGGTTTCATGAAG
The DNA here is from genome assembly GCA_043722905.1 of Chryseolinea sp. Lineage (GTDB taxonomy): Bacteria > Bacteroidota > Bacteroidia > Cytophagales > Cyclobacteriaceae > Chryseosolibacter. The sequence goes on along the minus strand of JAYSOP010000639.1, from coordinate 2,366 downwards.
GAAAATTAATGAAAAACATTACTAAACCAGAGATTATACTTTTTCTACAGGAACAAGTATCACTGGAGTGCTCAATACCACTTCAACAGGTGGAGGTTGGCCTTGAATTTGTGGAATTCGGAATGGATTCATTGAAAGCTGTCTACATCATGGATCGGCTTGAGAAATTTTTGGGAAAAGAACTTAGTCCTTTGTATTTCTGGGATCACCCGACCATCGATTCTCTCGCGAATTTTATTTTTACAGAAATCGTACGTGAACCTCAATAGCCATGATCGTAAACCGTCCATCGTGAACGTTTTAAATCCTTGCCCCCTTAAAATATCCGACACGAATGTGGTGACCTTTTGAGGTATAGCCAGCAAAGACCATTTCACTGGAAGGCCAGATAGCTTTTGTCCGTTGCTTTTTCAACATCTCATTTTCGATGATCATCAGCATCCCTTTAAATTTTGAATTTGATCCTTCCAGTTCTTCAAGAAACGATTTTGTCTTTACTGCCAGCAAGGTATCAAGCCCTGGTGCACGGAAAGGTGGAGCAATAAAACATCTGAATTCATAAAAGAAACGGTCATTCAAAAATTTCGCCTGAACAGGCCGTGCGGTGGATACGCCCCCTACATTCCCCGCTTCGTTCTTAATGATATACACGATTTCTTTTGACCGTTTCTGCACTATGTCCTCCCCTTCCAACGCCCCGTATTTCTGCCACATTTCCCTTACCTGAATGATCTCCGTGGAGGGCTCCTTGCGCCAAAGGCATTCAAATTGAAGCGGTGTCATGTTAATTTTCCCAGATTCCCCCCTAATATCCAGCAAATTTTTCATTATTATTGTACACCTGTCTTATACCCATGAAAGTTCCAACCCATGTTATTGGGCTCTATCACAAATCTGTCCGCAGATATAGAAAAATCATTGCCCGGATCAGGAAAAATCATGACAATTCCTCTTATCAGTACCGGATTTTAATTAACGCGCTAAGAAAGCTGAGGAAAAAGATTGCGGATCTTCACTTTCAACTAAAAATTGCCTTGGCCAGCGGTGTTCTGGGGTTGTCGTTGAGTGTTAATCCAACCAATGCCCAGACCAATACCCATCCCTTTACACTTCAACTACTCACGCAAATTATTGACAGGCTTTTCATTACTGAAACAATAAAAGAAAAGGCACATAACCTGATACTTAGATCCGGTCATCCGTGAAAGCAATGATTAATTTCATAATTGTAGACTATCAATTGCCATGAAAGTACCCCCACATGTTATCAGTCTGTATGTGAAGACTTCGCGCAGGTATAAAAAGCTTATATCGAAAATTCAGCGCGAACCATCGACTTCCTATCAGCGGAAAACTTTTATACACCAACTCAAGAAGCTTGTAAAGCTCCTTCAAAATCTTCGATTGCAATTGAAGATCGCCGCAGCTACGGGTACGGTTGTATTGCTTTTGAATTCAAATCCCGCTCAGGCGCAAAATTCATTAGGTCCTTTTGTCAAACAAAACAGGATCAATAATCCCCTGCGTGAACCGATATTTAACAACTACGACCCGGTTTTGACGGTCGTTGATTTTGATGGGGATAGTGATTCTGATATCGTACTTGGGGAAAATTATTACAATGGAGGATATCTCCGGTATTTTGAGAATAAAACTTCAGACGCGTCACCGTTATACATTGAGTTACTGGATGAGGATAATCCCCTCGATGGAATTAAGTCCGAGACCAGAGGCATAGCCCCTGCTTTTGCCGATATCGATAAAGATGGGGACCTCGATCTGTTTCTGGGCCAGAATGGAAGCATGGTTGTTTCTCAAATTCCCTATATCTCCGAACGCGGAATTGAATACTACCGAAATGATGATGGGATCTTCTCCAAACAAACAGGGGCCTGGGATGCTCAGACAAAAGCGGGAAATCCTTTTGATGGAGTATTGTGGGGCAATGAGGTAAGTCCTGCGTTTGTAGATTTTGATCACGACGAAGACCTGGACGTTGTCATTGGTTCTTACCAGAATACCGGTACTTACCCCTACTACACAAGGAAATTTATTCACTATTCCCAAAATGATGGAAGTGGCAATTTCTCCTCCATAGAGGTTACCCTTGATACTGATCCTGCCAGCTGGAATTATGGTATACACCCCGCCCTTGCTGATCTTGATGAAGACGGCGATTACGACCTGGTTATCGGCAATTATTACGACGGCTATTTAAGGTACTACAAACAAACAACGACTGGAAATTTCGTTGAAGGAACCGGTACCTGGGATCCCGTTGGGAAAACCGGTAATCCCTTCGACGACTTTGCGCTTGGACTTAGTGCGTCCCCGGCATTTATTGATTTTAATGATGACGGTCTGCC
>JAYSOP010000638.1:0-10033 GCA_043722905.1 Chryseolinea sp. | reverse complement strand
GATAATTTATAAACTCCCTGGAAAGGTAAATCCTGAGGCGTGTTTTCAGGCATCCCATAAGGGGGGTCAGTAAAAAAAATGTCCCCGTTCTTACGTACTACCAGGTCATTAGGGCTATTAAACTTTTTGCCATCATAGGAGTCAGCCAGGGTGCTGAAAGTGGCTTTAGGCTCATTCAGGGGGGCGTCCATGGCAGCTATACGGCGGTCTCCATGCTGACATAACAGAAGCTTTCCGTCGGAATCCACCGCCAGACCATTTGAGCCTTCTTCTCCGCTATTGGATGGTTTTTGCCCGGTATAGCCGGACGGTTTCAGATAAACTTCTACCCCTTTCTCTTCTGTCCATTTGTGAATGGTATTGTTCGGTATATCCGAAAAAAGCAACATTTTCTCAGACTGAACCCAGACAGGTCCTTCACTCCATTCGTAACCATCCCCCAGGATTTCGATCGTGGCATCGCTGTCAATAATTTTGTTAATCTCATCGTCCATGCGATCAATTGACCCCAGCGTTTCCTGCTTGTCGGAAACTTTGCATGCGGCTAATAATATTATAGCACTAACCACCAGTAGGTTTTTTTTCATAGGATTTAAATTAAAGTTCGTGAAGATAATAAACCTTTTTGAATCAGAATTTTATCGTAAGAAGTACTCACACCTTTTCGGTGGAAACTGAATTCGGCATCCGGAGCAATTGTTTCAGGGATAAGAAATGAAGGTAGTAAGCCAGTGGCACAAGGAATCCTGGCAGCCACGACACTGGAAAATAGGTCACAACGTAGTTGGCTGGCTCATTCATAAACACTCTCCACGGAGAAGGTGTTGATAGAATAGCGGTGATCACGATATTGAGTAACAGGCCCAGGCATACCACATTCCAAAATATAAGTGCCCCTCTTGAAATTTTTCCATGGGAAGCCAGGTAGGCAATGACAGGTGCACTGATTCCCGCAAGGATATCGAAGTTACGTCCTTCAAAAGTCATTTGAACAGGCACCCTGTTTTCAATGAACAACAACCACAGCAAGATCTCCACAAAAAATCTGAAGCTTTGTAATTGAATAATATTGGCCGGGGGTATGTGTTGCAGAATTTCAGAAACCTGAGAGGAGGAAACCCAGACCACTGCTACGATCATCGGAAATAAAATCACGGGCATGAAGTTCAAAGGAAAGATAGAGAACTCAGACATACGCCCGGAAGCTGACCATATGCTGATCAATAGCACCCAAATAAGTGGCAGAATTATAAGACGAAAACCAAATCTTTTTTTTCTTGTCGGTTCCCAGGATGTTGCGGCCAAACCCTGGCGAAACATCCTGATAAAAAAGAAGAGGTAAACGAGGGTGAGGAGCACAAATCCAATTTGAACGATCGGGTAAAATGATTGTTTCATAAGGGAGGCTTATAGCTTCAGCCAGATAATGGTACGAAAAATTTTAAAACTGGTCTCATTTCGTGATGGTTTATTTCCCTGAGCCGTAACGGTGGTGTAAAGTCGGGTGTCAATCAGGGAACCGGTTGTTTAATGGTTCGTCTTTTAAGTATTTTGCGCAGACTTTAAACAGAATAGATATGCATGCAGAGGTTGAATCCCTTAAACGCCCGGCCCGGAAATTCCTGCCCGAACATTTTACACTGACGACATGGGAGAATCTGAAGCCTTACTTTGAGGATTTACTTGACCGGAAACTGGGCTCATTAAGTGATTTAAAAAAGTGGTTTGCCAACAGGAGTGAACTTGAGTCAGTAATCTCCGAAGACCTTGCATGGCGATACATCCGGATGACATGCTATACAGAAAATAAGGAATACCTGAATATTTACCAGGACTTTATTCAGAATATTCAACCACAGATTGCGCCGGTATCAGATCAGTTGAATAAGAAGGTTTCGGCGTCGGAATTTCTGAGCGAATTGTCGAAAGTTGAGGGTTTCGATATTCTTGTCCGAAATCTGAAGAAGGAGATCGAAATTTTCCGGGAAGAGAACGTACCCCTGTTTACCGAGATCAACACAGAAACACAAAAGTACGCGCAGATTTTAGGGGCGATGACGGTTGAGGCGGATGGTAAAACGTTAACGCTTCAGCAAGCCACAGTTTTTCTCATGTCAGTTGACCGCAAGAAAAGAGAAGAAGTGTATCGCAAAATTACAGAACGCCGCCTCAGGGATAAGGACGAATTGGATGCCCTGTTTTCAAAGCTTATCCAGCTGCGCCATCAGGTGGCCTTGAACGCAGGGTTCACCAATTTCAGGGATTACATGTTTAAATCACTGGGTCGATTTGACTACACTCCCGACGATTGTATTAAATTCCACGAGGCGATTCAGCATGAGGTGGTGCCCGTCCTGAACCAATTCGCTTTGGAGCGAAAGGATAGCCTTAGGGTTGATGCCTTAAGGCCCTGGGATAAGGCGGTGGATCCCGAAGGCCGTCAGGCATTGAAACCTTTTACCGACGGAAGAGAGCTCACGGAAAAAACCATCCGGGTGTTTGAGAATCTGGATAACTATCTGGGTCAATGTCTTGCTATAATGAAGACGATGGGGCATCTGGATCTCGAATCCAGAATAGGTAAAGCACCCGGTGGATATAACTATCCGCTTGCGGAAATTGGCGTTCCTTTTATTTTTATGAACGCAACATCCACCTTACGCGATATGGTGACAATCATGCATGAGGGAGGCCATGCCATCCATAATTTTTTGACTCGGGATCTCGAACTCAATGATTTCAAGTCAACGCCATCGGAAGTCGCCGAACTGGCGTCCATGTCTATGGAATTAATATCGATGGACCATTGGAATATTTTCTTTACTACAGAGGCTGAGCTGAAACGCGCCAGGCGTGAACATCTGGAAGATCTTATCGAAACACTCCCTTGGGTGGCGACGATCGATAAATTTCAACACTGGATCTATGAAAATCCGAAGCATACAATCGAAGACCGGACGAATCAATGGAATAAGATCCTGGACGAATTTTCAGATATCCATACGGATTGGTCAGGCCTGCAGGAGGCAAAAGATTATTTATGGCAAAAGCAATTGCACCTGTATGAAGTTCCCTTTTATTATATCGAATATGGCATGGCCCAGCTTGGCGCGATTGCGGTGTGGCGGAATTTTAGAAAGGATCCTAAAAAAGGACTAGCGGGATATCAGAACGCCCTGAAGTTAGGATATCTGCGCACGATCCCGGAAATATACGAGGCAGCGAACGTGAAATTTGATTTCAGCCGAGGATATATCCATGAGCTGATGGATTTTGTCAGGAACGAATTGAAGGAAATTTGACGAAGTGGTTTCCGAAGTAGGATAGACCTATCCAATTGCTCTTGACTTGTCGAGGAGATCACTGAGAAGATTGGCTTCTTCCGGAGAAAGGGATAGCAAACGATCGTATTTTTGAAACTTGTCAATCTCCCTTAATAACGCTATCCCTTGTTCTGTAATAAAAACGTCGGTAGCCCTTTTATCATTGGGACAAGTTTTTTTTGTGATCAGATTTTTGGAGTCAAGCCTGTCCAGCAACCTCGATACATCCGAATTCCTATCCAGCATTCGGCTTTTAATTTCAGTTCCTGAAATACTTTTTGGATAATGTCCTTTTAGTATGCGGAGAATATTGAATTGCTGGCCGGTGATGCCAAAAGTTTTAAAAAATTCCTGCTGTTTGTTTTCAAGCCAGTGAGATGTATAAATCAGATTTACCACCACCTTTTGCTGGATGCTGGTAAATGTATGTTGTTGTATCTCATCTTCGATTCGCTTCATAATATTAAAAAAGCCCTGGTTTGTTCCAGGGCTTTTAATTTTTATGCCTTCTTGTCTACTTCAATTTTTCCAATAATATCAACGGTATCGCCCACTACTAATTCCCCTGTAGGAATTTTATTACTCCAGATTAAACCATAATCCTGGCGATTTAATTTTCCAATGATTTTAAATCCAGCTTTCTCACCTTTTCCTGTGTTGATTGTACCACCATAGGTCACTTCAAATTCAGCCGGCTTGGTAACGCCATGCATGGTTAAATTACCTTTTAGTTTGTACTTGCCACCATCTTTTACAAGATTGCCTTTAAAAGAAAGTTCAGGATGTTTTTCTGCATCAAAGAAATCAGGTGATTTTAGATGACCATCACGTTTTTCATTGTCAGTGTCAATTGAAGAAGTTTTAGCTGAAAAGCTTACTTCGGCACCATTAAAATCCGCTGCTTTCGACACTACACTGCCATCGAAATCTTTGAAGTTACCTTCCACTTCCGAAACAGCCATGTGCTGAACGTTGAAACCAATTTTGGAATGCGCTTTGTCAATTGTCCAGGTGGTTTGTGCAAAAGCACTGCCTGCGACAAACAATAAAAGGGTAAATAATGTGTTGATTTTTTTCATATGTTGATTTAATTTCAGTTTGGAATGCAAGTATAACACCACTTTGAAAATATATGTTTAAACATGTATTTTTTATTTTGTAAGATATTGATAATCAAAGAGATTAAATTCCCCGACGGTAAAGCTGCTTCAATTCCAGGCTTTCGGAAGGAAGAAATTCTCTTGCAACCGGCACCAGAATGTACTTGATATTACCGCTCTAAATAAAATTCACGTGTGAGCTCGTTATGCGCTTCAGACCAGCTTTCACCTTCACTATAGAGCACCAAATCGCTCTCCTCGATTGCCGTCTGACCGAAAGAGAATTCCAGTAAAAGTCGCTCGACAGGTTTGTGACTTCTTGAGCGAAAGCTTGTTTTTCGATTTAGAAACAATTGAAATTTCTCCGCAAGGTCAACAAAACCGGAGCCTTCAACGAATGGTAGTATCACTGCCAGCCGTCCCTGACTCGCTAAAAGCCGTGTGGTGCTGGCCAATAATGATTCAAATGACAATGATTGCGTGTGCCTGGCCTGGGTTCTTTTTTTTTCCGGTGGCAGCCAGCTATTGATAAAATAGGGTGGATTACTCACGATCAAATCGTATTTTTTTTCCGGAAAAAACTCCTGCGCGGGAATGTGATGGATGATAATTTTTTGCGGCCACGGTGAGTGCTGAACATTTTCCCTTGCCTGTAGAACATCTTGTTCTTCTATTTCAATACCATCAATCCTGGTCGCGGGAGCCGTCCGTTGTGCCAGCATTAAAGTTATGAGACCTGATCCGGTTCCAATGTCAAGGATATTATTTACCTCTCCAGCAACCTGAACCCAGGCCCCCAATAAAACACCATCTGTTCCCACCTTGTGGGTAGCGGAATTCTGACCTACCGTAAATTGCTTAAAATGAAATGGTTTGGATGCCCTCATTTGCAAAAATAAACGCTTACTTTAACTTTCAATAACGGGTGGTGAGGATGTGTTTCAAAGCCCTGTACGGTTATTATTGATTTTGTGTTGTTGACGTAAAAGTAATTATACCAGATGTCAAATAAAATCAGGTGGGGCATTTTAGGTTGTGGAAAAATTGCCAATAAATTTGCCAGTGATCTGAAGCTTGTAAAGGATGCCGAGCTTTCGGCCATTGCTTCCAGGGATGTTGCTAAAGCTGAGTCCTTTTCACAACTGTATAGACCGAAATTTGCCTACACAACGTATGAGGCCCTGGCTGAATCTTCTGAAGTGGATGTCATCTATGTCGCAACACCCCACGGGTTCCATTATGAACATGTGATGCTCTGTCTGCAATCGCGAAAGGCGGTTTTATGTGAAAAAGCTTTTGCCTTAAATTTAGCGCAAGCCCGCGCAATGATTGATTTCGCGAGAAAGCAAAAAGTATTTCTGATGGAAGCATTCTGGACAAAGTTTCTTCCTCAGTATAACAAAGTGATGGAAATAATTCAGTCGGGTCAGATCGGGGATGTTCGAATGATTCAATCCGATTTTGGTTTTAACGCTCCTTCGCCGAAAGCGCAAAGGCTATTCGATCCTTCGCTAGGGGGTGGTTCACTCCTCGATATCGGGATATATCCCATTTTTTTAGCCCAGTCCATTTTAGGAAAACCCACGCAGGTTCAAGCTTTCATAACACCCTACGAAAGCGGGGTTGATGAACAGTGCGTCATGACCATGAAATTCGCTGGCGGAGCGCTGGCTTGTTTATCTTCTACTTTTGCCGTGGAGACGCCGGTTGAAGCCATGATCGCCGGGACACTGGGAAGAATTATTTTGCGTGTTCGTTTTCACAACGCTTTGGCTACCATCGAGCTGGTGAAAGGAAATGCGAAACCGGAAGTCGTAGAGGTTTACCGCGAACCGGGAGTAGGATACCAGTTTGAAGCGCGGCATGTGAATGAATGCCTGAAAAAAGGGTTGACGGAAAGTCCGGTCATGACCCACGCAGACACCCTCATGCTCATGGAAACCATGGATCGCGTAAGAAAAGTTTGCGGTATCAAATATCCTGTTGACGGGGAGGGGTGAGATGGTTGCAGGGTTGAGGTTGCAGGATACAGGTTGCAGTCACTGGTTATCGGTAATTTTTAGGCAAGGGTATTGGCGTAGTATCTAAAATGTTAGCATTATTAAAACTTAAATATTATGCAAACAGATCTTTTATTGTCAGGGGACAAAAATTCCGTCTTGACATCGGTTGAAAAGTATCTTCAAAAGAAAGGTTTTAAAATCGTGTCAAAAGATTTTGATCGCCCCTGGGGGGGATTTTTCGTACTTGATGAATCACAAGCGCAAAAGTTTGGGGAATCGTTTTTTCCGGACATTGAAATAGCTTCCTTAAAGATAGGGGGAAAGCTCAGTCCAAAAATTCTCATGGTCCAGCCAAAAAAAAGATTGTCATGGCAGTATCATCACCGCCGCGCTGAGATATGGAAATTGTTTGCGGGTACCGCCGGAGTTGTAACCAGCGAGTCGGACAAAGAAGGAACGGTTCAGCCATTAAAGACGGGAGAATTGATTCGGCTGAATAAAGGGCAACGGCACCGTTTAGTAGGAATGGAGGGATGGGGGATGGTGGCGGAGATATGGCAGCATACGGATCCATCCAATCCTTCTGATGAAGACGACATTGTGCGTTTGCAGGATGATTTCGGAAGGTAATTTCGCAGTGAAGCAGATCAGTCCATTCATTCAACAAGGTGATGAAGCGAGAATTCTTTCAAAGGAATTCGTCAATGTGCATTCGAAACGATCGTAGCTTTTTCTCTCTCCGGAAGCAATGCCAGGATACCTGTCACGAGTTTTGATAAACTGAAATTACGGTTATGGGTTACGCCTAATCGAACCACCACTAGATCCCGTGAAGGGATGATCACAACATAGTTTTTTTCGAATCCATCAAAGATGATAGCCTCCGAAGGAAGTCCGGGGTATTCTGAATTTTCAGGATTATCTGCTTCACCGAGGTTAAGCCAGATTTGGGCGCCATACTCTCGTTTTTTCGCCGCAGGCGCAGGGGTAAATGAATAATCCACCCAACCTTCCGGCAATATCCGCTGGCCATTCCATAGGCCGTCCTGGAGATATAGAAGACCCAATCTGGCAAAGTCCCGGGCAGATGCGTAGCCATAAGAAGATGCCACAAAATTTCCGGAGGCATCCGGTTCCAGCAATGCGTGGTGCATGCCGATCTTGTTGAAGAAGCTGTCATATGGAAAGCGGTGATACATTTCATCACCCACTGTTTGGCGGATGATCCTTGAAAGGATATTCGTCGTGCCACTGGAGTATTGAAAGAAGGAGCCCGGATTGTGTTTTAATTTCTGTTTGACAGCATATCCTGCCTTATCATCGCTTCCTATAAACATATTGTGAAAATCCGCAGTCGGATTAAAATAACTCTCCGACCAATCCAATCCACTGCTCGCTTGCAGGAGGTTGTTCAGGGTGATGTTTTTTCTTTCATCGTTTTGCCACTCTTCAATCGGGGCCGTCTGATCAATTTTTAATTTTCCTTGTTTTACTAACACTCCGATAAGCGCATTCGTAATGCTTTTAGTAATAGACCACCCCATAAAAATAGAATTATGGCCAAAGCCTTCCGCGTACTGTTCACTGATGATCTTGCCGTCGTACACCACAACGATGGCATGGGTGTTAACAGAATGTGCTGAATCAGTATCTTTAAAAGCCTCACCGACCACCTTATTCAGCGCTCCCACCGGGATGTTTTGATTACTCTCAAGGGCACCACCATTTCCCGATGGCCACGGAATGGAATCCTGGTCTATAGGATTTTCTCGCTTTGTCTTAAATCGCTGACCCCTCACCGATGCCTCATCCGCCTCGGCAAGCAGTGTGCAACCCAGGCCTTTCCTGAATATAGCTTTGCTGGTTTTCCATAAAACGGTTCCCGTGACACTTGAATCCTGATCATTCAATTCCATGCGAACATCGGCCAGCCCAGGAAAAACCTGTAACTCCTTTTGGAGGACACTTTGCGGTGTTCTACCGGTGACATAAACACATGAACACATCGTTTTAGCCGCCATTCCACCCATTACGGGGGGGAACGCGAACAGCACATAGACTAACACGAGAAAGATGATTGAAAGAAGGGTGAATAAAAATATCCAGAGAAATTTTTTCATACAGTGAACTTATGCAATTTTGGGAAATTTAATGTGATGTGAGAATGCCAGTATCCCCGGTAAAAATGGCTGACCTGAAAGATTTTCTGGATAAGAAATTCCTTCAATTTAATCATTCGGGTTTTATCGCCAATGACCCTGTCAGTATTCCACATTCGTTCAGCAAGAAACAGGATATTGAAATTTCGGGCCTAATGGCAGCGGTGTTAGCCTGGGGGCAACGTGTAACGATCATTCGAAAGTGTAAAGAACTCATCGCATTTATGGACAATGATCCATACCAGTTTATTTTACACCACAAAGAAAAAGACCTGCACCCTTTTGTGGCCTTTAAACACCGGACCTTCAATGGAATTGATGCGCTTTATTTTATTGAAGCACTTAAATTTATTTATACGCGATACTCATCGCTCGAAGAGGTTTTTTTAGTTCCCTCCGCCGATTCAAGTATTGAAAATGGTTTGATTCATTTCCACCATCTTTTTTTTAGCCTTGACCCACATCCTCACAGAACAAAAAAACATTTGCCAACGCCAGAACGCAATTCCACGTGTAAACGAATCAACATGTATTTAAGGTGGATGGTAAGACAAGATGATCGAGGTGTGGACTTTGGAATATGGAAAAAAATTCTGCCATCACAACTGGTTTGTCCCTGTGATTTACATGTCGACAGGGTGGCGCGCATTTTAAAACTGATCAAACGAAAACAGACAGACTGGCTCACCGCATTGGAATTGACAAAAAATTTAAGAAAGCTTGACCCTTTGGATCCGGTGAAGTACGATTTCGCTTTGTTTGGGTTAGGAATTGACGAAGGTTGGTCTAGAAAGCTTAAAGCTTAAAGCAATTTAATGTTTAAAGGAAAAACCAAGTCCATAATAAAATGACCATTACCCGATCTAAATGGACTTTTCTCATAATGTTCTCTTCGCTAAAATGCTCGTGCACACTGAAATCCCGTAGGGATGGCCTTATGGTAGAAATGTGGACAGGAGTAAATTCAAATCCCGTAGGGATGACCTTATGATTTGAGAGCACTGAGTGGTCCGGCGAATGCAACCGTAAAATCAAGAAGGACTTGCAGCCGAATGAGTCGAATTCAAGTCGCTTCCAATAAGTTCACTTTTTATTTAATTCGCTGCTGCGTCTTAGTAAGGCCGTCCCTCTGGGACTTGTTTCCATGGATGAGACATTGTTTGCCTACCATAAGTTCGTCCCCATGGGACTTATTAAATGTAAAGAAAAAAAATTTTCCGGACAACAATGGTTTAAAGTTTTAAAATGTTTCAGGTTTGAAGTTTGAATACTTTTTAACTTTCAAGCCGGATTAAAACTTCGATCGAGATAACGGAACCCTTAGGACACGGTCACTGAACCTTGATGTGGTGTAGGTTTACGTACAGAACGCCGGACATCAGTAGCCTAAATCAAAAATCTTTTTACGTCACCACTGCCCATCTTCCAAGATCTTTGGCATATGACAT
>JAYSOP010000637.1:0-3177 GCA_043722905.1 Chryseolinea sp. | reverse complement strand
GTCATTAATATCTTTCGATCATTTCAAGAGATGATTTTCAAATGAGACGTGTCTGCTAGAATAATTCTTGGCTAAAAAGTTCTCAGCTTTAAGAATCCGATTGGTAATTCTGTTTTGCCCTTCATGGCCAGGTCAGTTAGGATCTCTCCTACCACAGAAACAAACTTAAATCCATGACCACTGAAATCCGCAGGCAATGGCAAGCCGCTTATCATACCCGGGCAAATGGTCAATAATAAAATTGCTATCCCTGCTATAAGTGTATGGGCATGTTTTAACGCCGATGATTTTATCTCCTGCGCCGGGCAGGTATTTTTTTAAAACGTATCGGATATTTTCTTCCGCATCCGCGGAAATTTGCACTTTATGCAGTCATGCAAAATAAAATTAGTGAAAATAAACGTATTGAAGAGCCGGCGAAAATTATTGGCTCTAGACAAGTCTTAAAAACAGAGCTAAAAATTTTATGGGCGGTAAATATTCCCTCTAGTAGTATGTTGAAATCACATATCTTTAAAAGGTTGTATTCTATCTCGATAGCCCGTGTCACACAAAACATTACTTTGTAGGAAGTCTTTTACGGTTGGCGACTTCAATATATCAATCTTGTTATTTTTGACCGCCTGTCTGAGCGCGGGAGCCCAGACAATCAATACGAACCCCAATGTAAACGACAGGCCAACGGCACAAGCCCACAACCTGGAAATAACTCCTGAGATCGATGGCGATGTCTTGAATGAAGCGGTATGGTTAAATATGGCCCCCATTGATCAGTTGATACAAACAAAACCAAACGCAGGTTTTCCAGCCACCGAAAAAACGGAGATACGAATTGGATACACATCCACCACCTTTTATTTGTCGGTTGTTTGTTATGATTCAGATCCCGGTAAACTGGTCGTTTCCGATGCACGCAGAGACGCCACGCTGGATAATACCGATAGTTTTCTTTTTATCCTTGACACCTATCACGACGGACAAAACGGATTCATCTTTGGAACCAATTCGATCGGTATTGAATATGACGGCCAGGTGGACAACGAGGGTCAGGGTAATCAATCCGTCAATCGCCAGCAGGCGGGTGTGATCGGAGGTTTTAATCTTAACTGGGATGCCTCTTGGAATGTGAAAGCATTGGTAGGTGATTTTGGTTGGAGTGCAGAGTTTGCGATTCCATTAAGGACCTTGCGGTTTGCATCAGGGCAGGACCAGGTTTGGGGAATAAACTTTCAACGAAATATTCGTAAAACAACGGAGATTGCGTATTGGGCGCCGCTGCCGATTCAATTTGATTTGAAACGACTTTCACTGGAGGGTACTCTGACAGGATTGAATCTGAAAGCACCACGCAATCTCAAAATAATCCCTTATGCATTGGGAAGGGTTTCCAAAGATTTCGAAGAGGCTTCCGGAGAAACTAAATTTCAACCTGAAGTTGGAGTAGATATTAAGTACAGTATTACGCCGGCAGTAACCCTCGACCTGACCTATAACACCGACTTCGCGCAGGTTGAAGTGGATCAGCAACAGGTAAACATAGACCGGTTTAATTTATTTTTTCCGGAAAAGCGACCTTTCTTTCTGGAGAATGCAGGGCAGTTTACGGTAGGCGCTACCGGGGAGGTAGACCTTTTTTTTACGCGCAGAATCGGGATAGGACCAGAAGGGGAAATTGTACCCATCATCGGAGGCGCCCGCGTTTCAGGAAAAATCCACAATACCAATATTGGTTTCCTGAATATGATAACAGATGATCGCCAGGATCTAGGTATTGAAAAAAATAATTTTACGGTTGCCCGGATCAATCACCAGCTCGCACAGCGTTCGTCAATCGGAGCATTAGTGGTTAACCGCCAAAGCCTCGACACTGCGGAGAATTATAATCGCACTTTCGCTTTGGATGGAAAATGGGGTTTGGGTAAAAAAGCTACTATTTCAGGCTTTTATGCCAAAACCGAAACTCCGGGTGAAGAAATGAATGAGCAATCATTCAAAGTGCTGGCTACGTATGAATGGAATGGATTAAGGGGCACCGCGGGATATTCAGAGGTGGGTGAAGGTTTTAATCCAGAGGTCGGGTTTTTACAACGCTCAGCCTACCGTAAACCGGAGGTTTCACTATTGAAGCAGGTAAGAATGAATGGGAAGCTTGGCTTGATGGAGTGGCGTCCACACTTCAGCTATCGGAGTTACTGGAACTACAGTAATTTTCTGGAGACAAGTTATTTGCACGTTGATAATCACTGGGTCTGGATCAATGGCCTGGAGATACATACGGGCATCAATTTTACTACTGAAGGAGTCGTTACCCCTTTTGAAATATCGGACGAGATATTTATTCCTGCCGAGACCTATCATCACAAGGAGGCGCAGCTTGTATTGATGAGTAATCCGAGCAAGCCATTTTATGTCAACGTGCGATCGATTCTGGGCGGCTCTTTCGGCGGGAGGCGTTATCTGAACACCGGAATTTTAGGAATCCGAATAGGGGATAAATTCAACTCGGAATACAGCCTTGCGTTGAATGACGTGAATTTACCTTCTGGAAATTTCCTGCCAAAGATTTTTGGCACGCGGTTGAGTTACTCCTTTACGCCCCGGATAAATCTCCAAAGTTTCATTCAGTACAACAGTGAAGTAGATCTTTGGTCGCTGAATATCCGGTTCAGCATTTTAGAGCAGGCCAACACCGGTTTGTTTATTGTCTACAATGATGTGTATACTTTCGGGAACGTCAATAACCGGGGACTGACCCTAAAGTATACGCATGTGTTTGATTTGCTGAAGTGAGTTTGAATCAACTTTGGTCGCCAACAGGTGAGCATCCTAAGGATTTATGATTTACAAGTTGAGTCAAGCAGCAGTTATGCGCCGGTTTGTTTATGCCCATTGCCTGATATAAGGTTTGATCCCTTGCCCGGCTTGAAATAATGTTCAAAAACCATTAATCATCACATCCGTAATTTTATTGTCCTCTGTACTGTGCGGAAAATAAACTTTTGTTCATATTTGCACCCTACTTCGCTGGAGCTTTAGGGGCAAATACAGAGCCTATGTAATAAACCCTGCTATTAAAGCTCTGGCGAAGACTAGCCAAAGTGGCGGAACTGGTAGACGCGCACGACTCAAAATCGTGTATCTTCGGATGTGAGGGTTCGATTCCCTCCTTTGGTACTC
>JAYSOP010000636.1:0-2211 GCA_043722905.1 Chryseolinea sp. | reverse complement strand
TGAGAAGTTGTAGTTTACGAATTCAAAGTTTGAGGTTTTAAATTCAATTTAGAGACGCAGATATTCTGCGTCTCTTTTTTTCCATGTTGGCCACGCCCTGGTGCTTTCGCATAGCGGGATCCTTCGTTCGCTCATGCCATTGGCGCAAACCTCCACTCTGGATAACGGTTTCGAAGGGCGGAGTAATGGAAATGCAGTAAAACGTAAATCATGAACAATCAACCAACAACCAAATGAAAATTCAGTATTATTTTTTGTTAATCTGTGTCTTCACATCCTGCGTGAAAAATGAAAATATCGCAGAGCAGATAAGTGAAGAAAAAACCAAAGCTGTACTCAATCATCATTGGACAGCCTTCCAGGCAAACGATCTTGAAGCTACCATGGAAGATTATGTTGAAGAATCAGTTCTCATTACTCCGAATGCCACTTACACAGGCCTTGATCAGATCCGGCAAAATTTTGTCAATGCCTTTAAGATGTTTCCAAAAGATTCTTCCTCTTTTACATTAAACAAATCTCTGTCGGTAAAGGATGTCGGTTATATCTTATGGCAGGCAAAGACACCCGGATTTAACCTTTCTTATGCTACGGATACTTTTATTATCCGCGATGGAAAAATTATCCGCCAAACTTATGCAGGGGTTGCCCAGTAATGCCAAGGGGGGATGCGACAAGGCAGGGGGTTTATAAATATTTTTCAAGCAACCCCTTTGTTTTCCTCACGCCCTCTTCTTCGGGTTGGTTGAAGCCTTCATACTCAATGCCGATATAACCTTTGAAGCCCGATGATTTTACAATGTTCAATAATCGTTTATAATCGATCAACGGTTGTTCTCCATTGGCATCGAAGTCATATGATTTTGCGCTGACGCCACCCTTTGAATAAGGAAGCAATTCTTCAATGCCTTTGTAGCGGTCATAAGCGTCACTGCATTCACCTTGTGTAGTTCCCCAGGGATGGGTAATGCAAAAATTTCCAAAATCAGGAAGCGTTCCGACATTCGGAAGGTTTACTTGCCGCATGACGTCGGCAACCCAATAACCTTTTGACGACTCGCTTCCGTGGTTCTCTACAACGACATTCAGGTTCATGCCTTTTGCCATTTCACCGAGTCTCCCCAACGAATCTATGGAAGCGGTTTTCTTTTCATCCGGCGCCCCTTCGCCATGTAAATTTACCCTGACGGTTCTGCATCCCAACAATTGTGCCGCCTCAAACCATTTTTTATGATTGGCGACTGCTGTCAATCTTTCTTTGTCATTTGGCAAGGCTAGTTGACCTTCCTCGTCTATCATCAGGAGATGATTGATCACGCCGGCATCCTGACTCCTTTTTAATAATTCATTTAGGTAAGCAGAATTCCGGGCAGCTTCCTTAAAAGTCATTTTTGTGCCACCGAATAATCCATTTACATATTCCACAACCGAAATATTGTAGTCTTTTTTTGCTTTTGCCGCGAAGTCAAGATGGTCAAGCTTTCCTTCACGGATCGTGCGGTGAAAAGACCATTCCGCGAGGGAAATTTCAATACCTTCTGCGAATGGGATTCCCTTAGAAAACGCTGGAGAAACAGCCAATGCACTGACAGCAGCGAGTGATTGCTTGAGAAATGATCTTCGAATAGCCATGGAGCTGAGATGATTATTTATAATCCTTATTGCTGATTATGCGTTCCCGCGGTTAGTAAATTACAAAGATTTTCTTTGAGATCAAGTATTAAATACAAACAATACGGTTTAACTTAAACTATATTGAAGCGGATTTTTACTCATAAGATTTTGCAAACTTACTTTTATCGAAGGATGATGATGCACATAAAATTGATGGGGCTATTCTTATTGTTAGCAGCTTGTGCGGGCACTAAGGATAACAATCAGGATGAATGGATGAAGTTATTTAATGAAAAAGATCTGGACGACTGGATCGTAAAAGTTCACCACCACGATCCGGGCATAAACTTCGGCAATACATTTCGTGCCGAGGATGGCATGATCAAAGTACGTTATGACCAATACGATGATTTTAACGATCAGTTTTCCCACTTGTATTTCAAGCAGCCTTTTTCACATTTTCATTTAAAGCTGGAATATCGCTTTGCCGGAGAATTACAAAAGGGAGCGCCGGAATATACGCTGTTGAACAGTGGCGTGATGTTTCATTCACAGGATCCAAGACAAATGCTTCGAGAGCAGAATTGGCCGATTTCC
>JAYSOP010000635.1:0-4938 GCA_043722905.1 Chryseolinea sp. | reverse complement strand
GATTCTCAAAATCAGTTATCCTCGGTTACAGTTATAAATAATGATGAGGAGTTATTTAAATTCTTTGACACGATGGAGGAATCCGATTTGGCAAGTTTTAAGTTCCCGGTTTTGGTAATCCTGGTTGGTGGGGAAGAAATTACAATAAATAGTAATGATCAATTGGAGGCTGTTATTGAAAGCAGCATCGATGAGTGCGATGAAGACGATGATAATGACCACGATGATGACGATGCAGATGATACAGGATTTATTACTGCATTACTGAATAGCAATTGGCAGATCACCTACTTTTTCGATGCGTCGGATGAAACCGGTGCCTTTGCAGATTTTGTGTTCATCTTCCATGAAGATGGCACGACCTTATCGACTAATGGCGTTTCCTCTATTCAGGGTACATGGGATACCAATGGTGACAATGGTTACATAAACATAAAATTAAATTTGGGTGAAGAGGCTCCTCTTGATACAATTATAGAGGATTGGGAAGTCATTGAATTTAATGGTTCGCTTATCAAGTTACAGAATGTGAATGATGATGATCAAACTGTATCCTTCCTTGTGTTTGAAAAGAAATAGTAAAAAAAGTCGAATACAAAACGTTAACTAATATCTTATGAAAAAAACCATTTTAGGATTTCTTATTGCCGCGGGAGTAATGTTGGGAAGTTGCAATGAAAACGATTCTCCAGCAACTGCTAAAGTTCAATTGGAAATGAAAGCAACCACAAGTCTATCCAAGATCAATGGATCAGGTAGAGCAATGGCAACAGGGCTTATATTTCGCGAAATTTTAGTGGGCGTTACCGACCTTGAATTTGAAACACTGCAGGAAAACGAATTAGAAGAAGAAAATGATTCCGAGGATGGTGAAAATCATGATGGGGAGCACGAAAACGAAGAAATTGAATTTGAAGGGCCGTTTGTGGTCGACCTTATCCAGGGCACAAGCACACCCGATTTTGGTGTTGCTGATTTGCTTCCAGGGCTATATGAAGAAATGGAAATTGAAATAGGCCCGGTGCTTGATGGCGGGAATAGCCTTTTTATCGCTGTTGAATTACCAAGAGAAGGTGCGGATGCTTTAAAAATTGAATATTCCAATAGTAGTGAAATTGAAATGGAAATTGAGCCTGAAGGAGGTTTCCATCTTGATGGCGACGCCTTGAAACAATTATTAGTACTATTTGATCTTGATTCGCTCTTCTCTGGTATCGATTTTGGCCAAGCCGTAGTGGATGCGGATGGAATAATAAGGATTAACGCAGCTTCAAATGCAGGCCTTGCCGCCCTAATTGAAGCAAATCTTAACCATGCCCTGGAAGCCGGGGAGGATGAAGATGGCGATGATGAAATAGATGAAGATTGAAAAATCGTCTTAAGGATCGGATAGCATTTTTGAAAGAATAGTGTAAAACAATGATGACCAGGAAAATAGTAATGTCGATGATTGCAATTTTTGCAATGAGTACAATAATGGCCCAGGAAAATAGCAACGTGCAGCCGCCTATTCCTGCAGATGTCGCAGAATCTTTTGGTATGCTATACCCTAATGTAAAAGAAGTCGGCTGGACTTTTAGTAGTGAATTTTTTGAGGCATGCTTTAAGCAAAAGGAAAAAATTGTTTCGCTTTTTTTTGACAAAAATGGTGATCTCAAAAAGGTTAAAAATGAAATAATGGAATCTGACTTGCCCATAGGCGCAATGGAGTTAATTGCCAAAGAATATTCCGGTTGGAAGCTTGAAAAAGCTGCTAGCATTGATATTACCGGCACAATGAACTATGAGACGCAAATTCAAAAAGATAAGAATGAAAAAGCGATCGTTTTGATTTTTGACCGTCAGGGGATATTGTTGAGAAGAATAGTTGGGGATTGAAATAAGCGACGAATGGATTTTTAATTCTTAATCGGTAGTTGGTTTTTGTTCGTAGTGGCATGGCCCGAGGCCTTGCTGCTACGTTTTTTTTAAGACATAGCTCCCAGCTTTCTTTGTTTTGCTAACCTATATTTTCCAGCACCTGAGACTAACCCACCCCTCAGCTTTGCAAGCGATGCAGTGATAAGACGTTCCGGATTAAATAGCCGCCTTATTCAGAACTTTTTTAAAGATCGTTTTGAGTGTATTTTCACTTTTTGAGTCATCATCATAATAACCATAGCCATTGCCCTGATAGTTTAAGTATTTGTCCTCAATATCATTGACCACTACATACAATTTTTTTATACCCTTTTTTTCCTTGAGCGAGTTTATGTACTGACAAAAGCTCTTATCACTATAGTTTTGCCTCAACATATATATGGTCAGATCCGCGACCCGGGTGAGATACAAGGTCTCATTGGTCAGACCCAACGGCGATGAATCCAAAATGATAACATCATAACGCTGTTTCAATTCCTGCATCAATTGTTTAAACCGATTGTTGATGAGCAGTTCTGCGGGGTTTGGAGGGATTGGTCCTGGCACAAGCACATCCAGATTTGGGTGCTCTGTCTGCTGAATGATATCTTGAACCTGGTGGACCTGACCACTAAGGAAATTGGAGAGCCCTTCGGTATTGTTTAATTCAAAACCCGTAAAGTTGAAGGGTTTATGCATATCACATTCTACTATGATTGTTTTTTTACCACACATCGAATACACAGAACCCAGGTTCATGGCGCAAAATGATTTTCCCTCGCCAGCGATCGTGGAGGTAATCATGACCGTGACCTGACTGTCTTTGTGGAATATAAAATCAAGGTTTGTTCTCAAAGCCCGGAAGGCTTCCGTTATGCCTGCCCGTGGATGATTAAGAACAACCAGGGGAGGATATTTTTTATTTTGGCCTATACAACCTACCACGGGTACTGTTAGCATTTTTTCAATTTCGGTAACCTCCTTTACTTTTACCGAGAACGATTCACGTAAAGCAATGACCACCACGGGAATAATTAATCCCACAAGAATAGCCAGAATATAATTGAGCAACGGTCTTAGCCGCATGGGAACAAAATTCACTATCGCGGGTTCAATTATTTTATTGGATGCCATGTTGGAGGCCAGGGAAATCGCAGCTTCTGCCCTGCGCTGTAATAAAAATGTGTAGAGGTTTTCGTTTAAGGAATTTTTTCGCTTTATATTCAACAGGTTCTGTTCCGTTTCCGGAAGCTTTCCGAATTGATTTTCGATTCGGTATATCCTTTTTTCGAGATCCTGGACTACTAAAGTTGAATTCCGGCTAACATTTTTTAATGCTTCATTAATAGAACTATTGAGATCTTTGATTTTTCTGTTTACCTCCTGTACGGTTGGAGAGCTTTCAGTTTGAGTGGCCAGATATCTCGATTTGTCAGATTGATAACCGATTAGATCTTCTACTAAATTATTTAGCACCGGGTCCTCAATTCCCAATCCGGCTGGAACAAGTATTTCAGAATAATTTTCCCTTACAAGATAATCCTGCAGATTCAGGTAATATCCCCGCTTAAATCTCTCATGAGCAAGGGACTTTTCGAGTTCAGTAAGTTTTTCGAAAATAGTGGTGGCTTCCGTACTGATATTATACGTGCGGTTACTACTCCGGAATTGTTCAAGTTTTTTTTCAGTATCGTTAAGGGAATCTGAAACGCCTGACAATTGCCTGTCAATAAAGCTTACGGTATTTCTGGCAATGATATTTTTTTCATTTAGTTCGTTATCCAGAAAGACTTTCATGAGCATGTTTAGATAGTCACCCCCTTTTTGCGGGTGATTCGTGTCCAGGGTGAGCAGCAAAATGGATGACGTTTTATCAGCAGATATAATCTGAAGATTATCTCCAATGTACTGTTGCGCAAGACTTTCCTTGTCGCGGATTTTGATTACTAACGACCCGTTCGGCTGTGTGCCGTAAAAGTTCACCAGAAATTTTCCATTGGGGAATAATACAGGTTCGCCAAAAAGAAAACCGGTTTGAATCATGATGGGCTTTTCAGTGATTATGCCGGTGTTTTCACCAGGAATGAATTTCTGGTATTCATTGTCAATGAACTCCAACTCAAAGGACTTGTTATCAGTCCAGGAAATTTTAATTCGACCGTTGGTCAGTTGTGGATGGTCCCAATCAACCTCCACATTGATGGGAGTATTTTTGTAAATCTCCGAATCAATAAAAAGGCCTTCTTCATAATATTCAACGTCAAAGGACAAAAGCGCGAGGGCATCTTCGGCCATAGCCCTTGATTTTAAGATAATGGTTTCATTGGCGATTTTTTGGCCTTTGGGCTGGACGCCATTCGTTCCTTCAGTAAAAAGATTAATCGGATTGTTTTCCTCCTTTATGAGAAATTTACTTTGAATATTGTAAACAGGAGGGGTGTATTGATTTACCAGGAAGGCGATGGAAACAGCCAATAGTATCGCGCAAATAAAAAATGGCCGGTATGTTAAGTATTTTACAATAAAAGATTTAAAATTAAAGCTTTCATCATCCGGTTGATTACGATGAGATACATTTTGAGAAGTCAATTTCATGGTTACTATTTTTATTATTCACAACAATCGTGGCAAATCCTGAAATAAATCCGTTTGACACATGCCAGCTTGTGCAAAACTACGTCCCTATAACTCAATCAATTTGTTGCATTAATAAAAAGAAATGCAACGGTTACAACTGACAATGTCAATTGAAGGGTCTGTGCTAACGTTAGACCGGTACCCAATTGCTTAACCCTCATAGGTTCCGCATACAACATATCATTTGGGCGAATGAAGAAAAATTCCGATTCTATTATTTTGTCATTCAATAGGTTGATGGTATGGGTCCTTGAGCCTTCAGGGTATTGTCTCACCAGTCGGATCATGGTTCTTTTAGCCGTAGTAGTCATATCTCCGGCATTGGCAATGGCTTCAAAAATGGTTACCCTGTTTTGAAGGATTGTAAATTTTCCAGGACGATTGAATTCACCCAGCGCGCTG
>JAYSOP010000634.1:0-4443 GCA_043722905.1 Chryseolinea sp. | reverse complement strand
AGGAAAGACCGTAAAATCAATATCTTCCGCTGTATTATTTCCAGCGATCTCCAGTGATAATTCTATGTCTTCCTTATAGGGTTCAAAAGCGTGGAGTTGTACAACGAGCGGGTAAGCTTTCAGACTATTTGCGTTCTCATTGAGATTGATGCTATTCTCACCTTTGAAGGAAACGAATTCGTAAATCGGATCAACCACTTTATGGTCGTCCTCGCAGGAGAAAAGACCAACTATTAAGGTGAAGAAAAATATTATTCGACTATTCATGGCTCATTTATTTATTCTGCTTTCAATAACCACATTACACCATTGATGTTATCACCTTGGGGAAATTGACGCTGAATGGCCGCCTGAACATTCGCGGTATTCAATTGTAATTCCTCCTGGGGGTACATCCATCTTTTCGGAACCTGTCCATTGTTTAAAACGCCCCCACCATCAACACTGAAGGCTGGGTAACCGGTGCGGAGATGATTGTAAAATGCTTCCCATCCTCCGTTGAGGAAAAAGTTTAAATATTTTTGCATAATGATCAATTCCAACCCATTGGCTGGATTATAGGTTACACCGGCGCCCATCAAATAGGCATCTTGTTCCGCCGGTGAAATGTTATAGAAGTCAAGGGAAGCCCGGATCCCTTTTTCATAGTGTTCTGAAGGCTCATCTGAAATCCACCCTCTTTGAGCTGCCTCAGCCAACGTAAATTCCACCTCGGCGTAACTCATTAGTAAACTCGGCTCGTTTACAGCATCGCTGTAATACCGAGCATCCACACGCGATCCTTCTCCATTGACCAAACGGTTTGTGTTGTCTGCCAAAGGCGCACTGCCATCAAGACCACCGTATGCGTCGAAATCTGTCTCAGGCAAATTACTACCCTGGGGTTTCGGATCGGCAAAAGCAAATAACCGCGGATCCTGATTATCTTTTAACAGGTTGATAAACGATTCCTCCATATAATAGGCAGTCTTAAAACTATTGTTGTTCAGGTATGGATACCGGTTACTAACAAGGTCATGGAAGAATAAGGCCGCATTTTCATCATTGGACGTAAAGATTGGATATTGATCTGGGTTATCAGTAATCTCCTTAAACCGGCTGACAACATTCAGGTTTGCATTACCCGTTTTGGAGGACAAGCTGATTAATATTCTAAGGCTGTATGAATTGATAAGTTTCTTCCACTTCATCAGATCCCCTTCATAAATGATATCACCCGTTATGTCACCCAGGCTGGCATCAAGCGTGTTGTTCGCTTCTTTCAGATCATCAAGCACTTTCAGATAGATATCTTCCTGCTGATCATATTCCGGGTTATAGACTCCGGATGTGGCATTCAAAGCTGCACTATAAGGAACGTCGCCAAAAACTTTCGTGATCTCTATTATATGTACGGAACTTAAAAATAAGCCCAGCGCCTGGTAATTTGCCAAACCAAGTCGTTTCGCTTCTTCATTCATTTTACTGATCTGCCGAAGACTATTATAACGGGCAAAGCTTGCTCGTTGCCAGTTGTAGTATTGTTCATCAGCGGCACCATCGGTAAACACCATCATGCGGGAAGCAAGAGATGAACCCACATCAATTACATTGAAGGTAGAAGCTTCAATATTGGTGAGTATAAGTGAAGGATGCGTCTGAATCGCCCGGTTAGGATCGACTTGCAGCTCTTCAAATTTCCGACAGGAATTCGCCCAAATCAATATGGCTAGTAAACTGATGATAGATATCGTTTTCATTTGGATTTTCATTTGCAGGTTAAAAAATCAAATTCAGATTAAAACCCAGATTTCTGACGGATGGAGTTTGAAGATTATCTGATCCAGAATCCGGATCAACCTCTGGCATATCAGACCACAACAAGAGGTTCCGACCCACGAATGATACGGATGCCTGATGCAGGAAGGTTTTCGACAACCAGTTTCCTGGAAAATTATACGTAAGGGTTACCTCTCTCAATTTGATAAATGTAGCATCATAATAATGATTCAGGTGCGCGTTGCTCGTATTGATATTCCATGAAATATAGTTGACTGGTGTGGTGTTAGGAGCATAAATTCGTGAATCGGTAAGTATGTTTCCGTCCGCATCATATTCAACATCCCCTTCTGCAACCACTACACCCCTTGCGATGTAACTCGCAATCCCCTCGTTTGCATCATCCCGATACTGATTGACCGTTCCGGGATGTGTGCCTCCCCACCACATTTTCTGATTCGTGGTGGAATACATTTCGCCGCCCACACGTCCGTCAGCCGATACCATTAAGCTGAAATTTTTAAAGCGGAATGTATTCTGGAAACCAAAAATATAATCAGGATCATAATGACCCAGCCTGCGGACGAAAGGATCATCCTGTGGAAACCCATTGGACTGAAGAACAAGATTTCCGCCAGGCGTATACAAATATGAAAATCCGTAGATCTGATCAGTACGTGTGCCTACTTGAATGTAACCTAGGCGGTCTGAACCATCATAAACCGATTCAAGGTATCGGCGGTACTGACTCCAGTTTACTGTTACATCCCAGGAAAATTCGCTACTTCTCACTGGAGACCCAGTGAGGGTAACCTCAACTCCCTTTCGCTTAAACTCGCCACCGTTTTCCAACCTGAAAGCATACCCGCTTCCCAGTGACATCGGTACAGTTGTAATGTTATCGAAGTCTCTGATGTTGTACAACGCAACATCCAGTCCCAATCTTCCTTCGAGGAAACGAATATCTGCTCCCAATTCATAGGTTTCTGAAGTCTCAGGCTTGATGTCAGGATTTAATAAAACCGCCGGGAAGGATAAAGAAGGAGAATTATTCCAGTTAACCCCAGGGCTATACGCCTGGATGTGCTGGTAAGGATACGTTTGACTTAACGCGCGAATCTGGCCATCAGAAACGCGAGCCCATGAACCCCTCAATTTCAAGAATGAAATTTTCGCGGATGAAAGATCCGTGAAATCGGAAATAACGCCGGCCAGGGAAACAGAGGGGTAAAAGAAGGAGTTATTTTTTACCGGTAAAGTTGAAACCCAGTCGTTTCTTCCCGTTACCCCAAGAAAAATTCCTCCAAAAAATTCAAAATCCAAAGTGCCATACACACTATTAACTTTTTGTTCCTGGTGGGTATTTTTTCCCCGTAACGGATTCGTGGAGTTACTCAGGTTATAAAATTCAGGCACAACTAATCCATCCGTGCTTTGCTCCTGGCTACGGAATGTTCGCCAGCGATTTGCACCACCTGCACTGGCTCTAACCGCAAAATTCTCACTGAATTCCTTTACATACTGTGCGATAAAATCTGTATTCAGGTTAAGTTCGCTATCACTGCTGAGAGAAAAATTCCCCTGTGAAACGTAATCATAAGCCACATAACTCTTGGCCTCCTTGTAGGTGCGGTTCAAACTGTATTGATTCATCCCGGTGCGCAAAGTCAGATCCAGGCCAGGTAAAACATTATAGTCCAGCTTTAACTGCCCAAAAACATTGTCGCGGTAATATCCTCGTAAATATTCATTGGCCTGAAAGTGAGGGTTGTTGTACCATGAAGTATTATAATGCCTTTGCTGAAGACCTTCCTGGCCTTTTTTCCAGTAGTCCCTCAGGTCTCTTACGTCAATATCGGGCCCCGTCCAAAGGATTAGATTATACAGATAATTATTCGGGCCGTATCCGGTTTCCGGAAAATTGTCAGTGTATTGCCTGTTGTATGTAAGGGAGGCATCGGCTTTTAAATTTTTCCGTAATTTATACCCACCGGAAATCTGAAATGAAGTATTGTTAAGGTCGGTATTGGGAACAATTCCTTTTTGATAAGTATGCGAAGTTGACACCCTGAAATTTCCATTTTCATTTGATCCGCTTACACTGATATTGTTCGTTGAAATTAATCCGTTGCGAAAAAAATTCTTCACATTATCTTTTCCACGTGACAAAAAAGGCAGGGGAATCAGTTCACCCGTATCAGGATCGACGGGGCTGTTGTATTGCGGAGTTTCCCAGTAACCGCTGGGTGTGGAAGGGTCTGATTGATCCAGTTTAGGTCCCCATATCCATCCACCCCCTTCAAGTCCGCTGCCGGATCCATCAACGTAGGTGTATTGTCCGTTGTTACCATTGCCATAAGTGGTCTGTATCTCCGGAATCCGGATGAAGCTCGGCTGAAACATGGTGCTGGAATTCAATTCTACCCGTGTCTGCCCTTCACCACTTCCTCTTTTTGTAGTAATCATGATGGCACCATTCCGTCCGATTGAACCGTACAACGCTGAGGCTGTTGCTCCCTTTAATACACTATAGGTTTCAATGTCATCAGCGTTCAGCTTCCAGATGTCAGCATCAACACTGGGCACTCCATCAATGACAATGAGCGGTTTTGCACCACGAAGGCGAATGCCGGGATCCTGAAATAAATCGGTTTGATTTCTGATTTCAAGGCCCGCAACCCTTCC
>JAYSOP010000633.1:0-6581 GCA_043722905.1 Chryseolinea sp. | reverse complement strand
TTATTGGGCACAAATAACGGACAAAAAAGAAATGACCAAAACATTTAAGTGTTTTGGTCATTGCATAAATCTGCTAATCAGAAACTAATTTCCATCACTGTCCTTGAGATCTTTTTCAATCTCATGCATAAATACCGCATCAATGGCTTCCTCCACCTTGATCAGAATGTTTAATACGCTGTCGAGTTGGGAAATCTTAATCAGTTTTGAGGTATGCTCCGAGAGACTGGCCAGAACAAAAATGCCACCATCTTCCTGCACTATACGGTTCCCCACCAGCAGTGCGCTTAGTCCGGATGAATCGGTATACTTAACCTCCGAAAGATCCAGAATAATGTTTCGCACACCTTCAGCATGCAAGGTGATGAGTTCCGATTTTAGATTGGGAGCTACGCTGGAATCAAGTTTCTCCTCATGTAGTCTTAGCAAACTATATTTTTCCTGCTTATCGATTGTGTATTTCATGTAATAGTATATTTTTCAGCAGACACATGGAATCGGGGTTATCAGGGATGTCGATTTCATTTGTATTCTGGATGAGGCAATATGGCAATAATCCTGAAATTTAACGCTTTTTTAAGGGATGTAAATTAGTTGAATTTATTGAATTAATGATGCTCTGCTCTATCCTGGGAAGGATGTTTTTATAATCCACTGGTACTAAAACTTCACCCCGCATCTGCTGGTATAGTTCTTTGTAACGGGCTGATATGGAGTCTACAATTTCATTGGTCATTTCGGGAACCTGCTGCCCTTCTTTGCCCTGAAAACCATTCTCTATTAGCCACTGCCGAACAAATTCCTTGGATAATTGTTTTTGCGCTTCTCCGGATTTTTGCCTGGACTCGAAGCCATCCTTATAGAAATAACGGGAAGAATCCGGTGTGTGCACTTCATCTATCAGGTAAATCTTTCCCAGATGCTTTCCGAATTCATATTTTGTATCCACCAGAATAAGCTTCCTTTCGGCTGCCAGTTCTGTTCCCTTCCTGTAAAGTTTCAAGGTATAATCTTCAATTTGCGCATAGTCTTGGGGGCTTACCAAGCCGCGTTGTAATATTTGTTCTCGTGATATGTCCTCATCGTGGCCAACTTTTGCTTTGGTAGTAGGCGTGATGATCGGGGCGGGGAGCGGGTCATTTTCCTTCAAGCCATCAGGGAGATTCACACCGCAAAGCATTCTTTTCCCTGCCTTGTATTCGCGCCATGCATGTCCTGCCAGATACCCACGCACTACCATTTCGACAGGAAATGGTTCACATTTAAAACCAATGGTAACGTTCGGGTCGGGCGTTGACAAAACCCAGTTTGGCACAATATCTTTGGTGGCCGAAAGGTTGTAGGCGGCGATCTGGTTTAGCACCCTGCCTTTATCAGGAATGGCCCTGGGCAGAATTACATCGAAGGCGGAGATCCTGTCGGTGGCGACCATCGCCATACATTCACCGAAGTAATATACATCGCGAACCTTGCCACTGTAAAAGCCAGTTTGGTTCGGGAATTTGAACTTTGTTTCCTTGATTGCTTGCATTAGTTGCTTCCATCCTGGGATTGCGTCAGGATTCCTGCCTTAAAAATAAGCGTTCTGATCAAATTTCCCTGCTCATCAAACTCTTTCCATGCCTTATGTTTTTTATCAGCCAGGTATTCCCCCTGCTCCCTGATCTTTCCGTTGGGATAATAGGTTGTAAAAATGCCGTGTTTGCGGTTGGATCTGTATTCGCCCGTGGATTGAACCCTGCCATCCTCAAAGTTGGTTTTGAGGGGGCCTGCCAGAAGATTGAATTTATAGATTTCCTCTTTGGCCACTTTTCCACTGAGGTGATAGGTATAGCGTGTCCCCGTTAATTTTCCTGCCTCATAAGTTTCTTTCAGCCTTAGCTTTTTTGTGCCCTCAAAATAAAACAACCAGGTTCCATGCGGTTTTTCGTTTCTGAATTTTTTTTCAAACAAGACCACCTGATTGGTGTCATAGGAGATTTGGGTCAGATCATTTCCATTGCTGGTACCCACCTCTTTGGTCTTAACCTCACCATTGGGATAGTATTCAAAATTGTTGCCGTTTTTTTTCCCTTCCTTATAATTGAACTTATGTTGTACGATACCCCCCGGATAGTAACCAACATTTTCGCCATGAAGCTGTCCATTCAGAAAATTTCCTTCCAGGATGAGATTGCCCTTCCGGTCAAAGGATTTATACTGACCGTTTTTTGAATCCGCCTCCATGGTCGATATGGTTTGCAGCTGACCATCCGTATAATATGTTTTGAAATATCCGCTCAGTATACCTTCATCATAATTGGATTCGGTTTCGATCTTACCATTTTCATAGAAAGTTCTGGACACACCGTTGGGTTTCCCTTTCTGATAAGTGATTTCCCGTTTCACTTTTCCATTGGCAAAATACTCCTTAACCAATCCTTCCGGTTTACCTTTTACGAAGTAAGTTTCCTTCCTCAAACTTCCATTGTCAAAAAACATTTGAATGCTGTCAGAGAGGAGGTCGTTTTGATAGAATGCTTTTTGAACAGATTTTCCATCCTCATTGAACACTTCCACTAATCCATGCCGCATCCCGTTCACGAATGAAAGTCTTCGTGCCATTTTCCCATTCTCATGAAATTCTGTGAACAACCCTGCTTTGGTACCATCTTCAAAGTGGCCATCGACCATCAGGTTCCCATTTTCATAATAGCGTTTGTAATTTCCAACCATCAGCTGGTCATCACCGGGAGATACCTGATACTCTTCCTGAATTTTTGTTTTTTGCGCGTCATGATAGGTGCGCACGGATTTCTGGGCAACAACGGTTAGTGAGAGAAAGATAAGCAGGGCAACTGATGCCGGTTTCATAAAGGATATCTTAGAAGATTTCAAGTCCTGCCATAACGCAAGGCAATCTGTTTTGTTGCCCGGGGAAATGTCAGACTTTTTCAATCACGATTGCAGAAGCGCCGCCACCGCCATTGCAAATACCCGCCACACCGATGTTAGCGTTGTTTTGCTTTAAAACATTGATCAGCGTGGCCATGATACGCGCGCCGGAAGCACCCAACGGATGGCCTAGTGCCACCGCCCCGCCATTCACATTTACCTTTTCGGGATCAAGGCCCAATTTCATATTGTTGGCAATCGCTACGGCCGCGAACGCTTCGTTAATTTCATAATATTCAACATCTTTTTTTTCGACTCCGGCATGTTTCATCGCCTTGGGAATAGCCAGCGAGGGAGTGGTGGTAAACCACATAGGGTCCTGAGCGGCATCTGCAAAGCCCCTGATCTTTGCAAGCGGTTTTAATCCCAGCGCAACCGCTTTTTCTTTACTCATCAGCACGAGGGCTGAAGCTCCGTCATTGATCGTTGACGCATTCGCTGCCGTAACCGTGCCATCTTTCGTGAACGCCGCTTTCAGACCTGGAATTTTATCGAAGTTCACATTCTTATATTCTTCATCTTCCGCAAATGAGGTTACATTCCCTTTGCGGTCGGTTATCTGAACAGCAATAATCTCGTCTTTGAATTTTCCCGTTTTCCACGACTCTGCTGAGCGTTTATAAGAATTAATCGCGTAGGCATCCTGATCCTGCCTGCCGATTTTCATTTCTTTGGCGGTGTTATCGGCGCAAACACCCATAGCGCAGTGGTTGTAAACATCGGTTAATCCATCAAATTGCAGTCCGTCTATAATTTCTCCATTGCCATATTTATAACCATACCTGGCTTTGGTAAGATAAAAGGGTATGTTACTCATACTCTCCGTACCACCTGCAATCACCACATCATTTTGACCGAGCATAATGGACTGAGCACCCAGCATAACGGCCTTCATGCCGGAAGCGCAAACTTTATTGACAAGTGTACATGGGATGTTGAAGCCAAGGCCAGCGGCGACAGCAACCTGCGTGGCCGGTGCCTGTCCCAGGCCTGCGGAAACAACATTTCCAATAAAAACTTCCTGCACGAGGCTGGAATCAACTCTCGCTTTTTCAAGGGCGCCTTTTACTGCGATGCCGCCCAGGGTGATGGCCGAAACGCTTGCCAAACTACCCCCAAAACTACCGATGGGGGTTCTCACCGCGGAGATAATATAGACTTCTTTCATGTTTGCTAGCGGGAATTAAGGATACCGTAATAACTTGCTACCTACCAATCAGGCTTGGTTCTATCTCTTGATTTTGTCGCCTTCCGTTTTTGCTGTTGTAAATATTGCTTTTCCTGATTCTTCATCGCCTCCAGGATCATACGGGCTTTTTCTTCGCTGATTTTCATCTGCTCAAGCTTTTCACGGTCGAGGTTTTGCATTTCTTTCTTTTCCTGTTCCTGCTTTGCCTGCTCCTCCTGTTTCTGCTTTTCTTCCTGTTCTTTTTCTTGCTGTTCTTTTTTCTCCTGTTCCTTTTGCTCCTGTTGCTTTTGCTCCTGATCTTTCTTTTCCTGGTCCTTGTTCTGCTCGTCTTTCTTTTGCTCGTCCTTATCTTTTTCCTCTTTTTTATCCTTATCCTCGTTCTGTTGATCTTTCTTATCCTTGTCTTTATTCTGCTGCTGTTTTTCTTCTTCCTTTTTCTTCTGCTCGTCCAATTTTTTCTTCAGCATTTCATAATTGTACCGGGCATCGTCATTTGTAGGCTCCGCTTGGATCGCTTGCTTAAAATAATTCAACGCTTCCTGAGCACGCCCTTGCTGATTGGCCATGATACCCAGCTGTTGATTTGCTTTGGAGCTGATGTCTCGCTTGATGCTACTGGTTAAAGATTGATAATTGTTGAAAGCATTGGCGGTGTCTTTTTGCAGGTAATAAGCGTTGGCCAGATTAAGCAAAACTTCATCTTCATTTACACCAAGGGAATCAACCAGGTATTTATACCGGTTAATGGCTGTCTTGTAATCCCCCGTTTTGAACGCATTTTCTGCTTCTGATTTGGCGGCGTTGATCTTCCGGACTGTGGCGGGGTCAATCCATGCAATCAATGATATCACAATCAGAAAAAGAACTTTCATATGCTTATTGTTTTCACATTAATGATGATATCCAATAATAACAGGGCGCCCGCAATCGCCAGAAAATAAAAATATTTGTTCGCTGTTACATCAACAAACCTGGCATCGCGAAGTTCCCCTTCAATCTTGCCAATGGTATTGATCAAGCGTAAAACATCATTTCTACTTTCGTTGATCTCGAAGTACTGGCCCCCGGTTTTATCCGCCAGGTTACGGAGCGAACGTGAATTAAGCTTCGTAACCACCGGGATACCTGCCTGGTCTTTTTTAACGCCATTGTCAGCATAAATATTGCCGCCTTTCTCTGTGCCTACGCCAAGGGTAAAGAGTTTAATGTCCTGATTCTCAACCTCTGCTACGATATCGTCTGTTTCTTCTCCAAAATCTTCCCCGTCACTGATCAGGATAATAACCTTTGATTTGGACTCCCTGGCCTGACCTTCTTCGTCTTTGAGTTTATTTAAAGCCATGCTCAGGGCAGGGGCAAAGTCTGTTCCTGAAACAGGGACAAGCCCCGTGTTCATCGTTTCAACAAACAGGTTTAAGGCGTTCTGGTCGAAAGTCAACGGGCATTGAACAAAGGCCTCAGACCCAAAAATGATTATACCGATCCTGTCTGAATTAAAGGCCGCGATCAGTTTCTTTAATTCATTTTTCACTTTCTCAAGTCGGGTAGGCTGGATATCATACGCATCCATGGATTTGGACATGTCGACGCAGATCATAATGTCTTTTCCCACCGATCTTACCTCTTTTTTGGATCCTCCAAATGACGGACCTAAGATGGCGACGATAAGCAATCCAAAAAACAGACTTCTGACAAAAAGTTTGATAAAAACCGTTGAAAACGGTGTATTGAGCGTTCTGGCAACGTTGATAATGCGAAGCAGGTATAAGAAATAAAACAGCACAAAGGCGGCTATAAACACCACCTCCATTGAACCAAATGTTCTGTACCAATCCACTATTCTCCAAGTTTGTTGATGCAATTAACAACCGTCATTTCCTTCCTGCAATACCACCCCTTGATTTTTTGGCTAGTTAGAATACCCGATACATCGTCCTGGCCTCCGAATTCTATTCTTTTCCGATAGTTCAATTCAACTTTTGTTAAAACCGAATTCCGTGTCGGGTTTAACCTCCATGGGTTTACGCTCACACCGCACATGTGGCTCACTGATTCCCAAAGTATTTCCTCAGGAGGGCACAGAGGTCCTGATACTTATGCGTTTTGGTGATAAAATCCGTGGCCCCAAGTTTTCTGACCTTTTCGATCTGCGATGGAAGCGCCGTAGTGGAATAAACAATGACGGGAATATGTCTCAATATGTTGCTTTTTTTCAGGGCAGCCAGGAACTCAAATCCATTCATGCGTGGCATGTTAAGGTCTAGAAAAATAAAGTCTGGAATGGTTTCCTTATTGTATAGTATTTCCAGCGCCCGGTCTCCGTTCGCTGCAACAAGACACAGAGCACTGGAAGAAACGTCATTCAGGGCCGTAAGAAAGACTTCCTGATCGTCAGGATCATCATCTACCAGCAAGCAGACCTTGGGTTCTATCATGGGCGATGGTCAGCGATAAGGGT
>JAYSOP010000632.1:0-3390 GCA_043722905.1 Chryseolinea sp. | reverse complement strand
TTATTCTGTGCTGTATTTTGTCTGTTAAACCAAACAGCTTTTGAAGGGTGATTTCTAAAAACTTTTTCCAGGTCTTTGTACTTAAACCATCCCAACTCTTCATCTACCTGCGTGGTAGTTTTAGAGCCCGGTACAATAATCTGCACTGCCTGAATGTCGTAATATAAACGCGACCTTCTTTTGTCAAAAATAACATCCTCTACCAGACGCAGGATATTCATTTCACGAGGAAGATAATTAGCTGCTTTCCCTTCGGAAGTAGCGGCCCAGTCATCCGGTGAAGTCTCGGGGTTTTTACCGGTATTATCTACCAGAACCCTGTAATTCTTGCCGTTATAGGTGGAAATTTCATCCGTGTACCAGCTCCTGGTTGGGTCCCAGGCATCATACATTGCGCCCGCGGTCTGCACCAGCCTGCCCAGAAATTCCTCTTTGCTTATCTTGGTGGTTAAGGAATCAGAGGCATACACATCTGGAATTTCACCAGACGTTACAGCATCAACAATGAGCCTTGTAATTTCACCGTTGTTGGAAAAGAACCCTTTATTCTGCTTTTCATTCAGATCAATAGTTCTCCATACCCGGCGCTTATAATGGTGCTCGTATTTGGGTATAGGATTGATTGAATTGGGGTTGTACTGTTCCTCAAGTTCGGCGCGATATTCACTCGCCACCTCGCTTGATTCAACTTCAGCTTGTGCCCAGGCGAATGTGGAGACAAGTGAAAGAAGACCAATACTTACAAATTTCTTTACCATAAAATTGATTATTGAATAGTCACATTATGCACTTCGTTCCTTACTTCAACTTTTTCATCCTGTCCCTGATACGTTCTTCTTGTCACCGTTTTTATTTCTATAACGATCCTATCACCGGGTTTAAACTGCGCTCTCCACGCACCTAAGTCCAGCACTTCATTGGATGCATTCATCCGATTAACCGGAGATGCTCCACGTGCATGAATGACTTCCATGCTTCTGATCCTGTAGACAGCATCCTTTGGAACTTCTTCCTTAAAGTTTGCATCGGCTTCAGGAACAACTCTTAATCCGGTTAATGAGCTTCCTTTTACACCGTTTTTCTTATCCACTTCTTTTCCAGAGTTGTCTCTGATGATATAACGTGGAAGTGGAATGGGCTTTACGTCAAAAGGCTGAGCACCAAGGAAGGTTCCGGCATTACTTACTGATACGGAAATTTTACGCTCGGTAGGGACGATGGTTACACGGCCGGGTTTATCACCTTTAATAATCGTTGCACCTTTTGCACTGAAGGAAGGATTGTAATCCGTGCCAAGCGCAGGTACTTCAATATTAACCGTATTGCCACAATTCATATAAAGTGTAGGCGCATTACCAGTGGTAACTTTGATAACTGGTTGCGCAACGAAATATTCCACTATCTGGGTTAACGTTGTATCAGGAAGTTTAATCTGTGCGCTGAAAGTTTTCTTTGCGAGTAAGGTTTTAGGATCGTATCCTCCGCCCGTGGCAGTGAATTTAACCTTACCCATTTTCACGCCGGAAGGATCGTTGAACAACTCAAGTTTCGCACCGTCTTTATACATTTCGGGAACAAAAGAAGAAGATGACGCTGATATAAATAAGTCAGCTTCATAGCTTGCGCCTGCCGCAACGACTGATGACTTGGTCCGAACCATTGGTACCATGTTATCAAAACTCACTTTACCAATACCGGCATCAGCCAAAAGTTTATCCAATGCCCTTGTTTCGTAATCCAGGATTTCGGTCTGAATCTGAGTTACTGATGTAAGCGCCGCGATAGCAGGCGTACTTTCAAAAGTAAAAGTTAAGAAGTCCTTGTTGGCATGATCTTCATCTGCCGCAAAAAGAGGCATATCTTTAGGACGTCTCGCAAGGGTCGGAAAATCTTTTCCGGAAAGCGTTTGTAATTCTTTCACGTATGCGTTTAAGAGATCCTCAAAATTCTTACCTGCCGGCGTTGAAATCATCATGGAAGCAACCTTCGAGCTATGATCATTGATAAGACCCTCATTGATCCTATCTGTATTCGACTGCTTCATCATCTCGACCTTCACTTTTTCAATGCTCGCCAAAGTAGTTTGCGTAAGCGTTCTTACTTTTTGGGCGTTCTCCCGGGCATTTACTACCCGAGCATTTTGGCTTTTACCTGCCTCCCTCACGATTTGATTTAAAGTTGCCGCATTTTTTCCGCTACTCGCTTCATTGAAGGTGAGCATGGTTTCGTTAATGATCGCAAATTTTTCCAGGACTGCACTACTTACCTGTAAGGCCAGAAGTGCCGTGAGTACTAAGTACATCATCCCGATCATCTTCTGCCTTGGTGTTTCCTTACCGCCTGCCATATTCGTTTATTATTAGAATATTAGTTCAAATCAAATATAAATTAGTTAGCGCCGCCTTTCATAGCAGTGAGCATGCTGCCATAAACTCTGTTAAGCGCTGTAATGTTATCGGTTAATTTACCGAGTTCCGATGTGAACCGAGCTGTGTTATCGCCAACTTTAGTAAGACCAGTCATTGCACCAGTTAAACTTTCATAAAACTTATTCATGTTTTTAACATGGCTATCGGCATCCTTCAATTCCATTTCATATACTGAATTCAATGCAGCAAGATTTTTAGTTACTTTCTGCACCTGGCTATGATATTCACCGGCGTCTTTAGAGGCATCGGCCATCGAAGAAACTGCTTTAATAGCCACATCATATGATTTGTTCATTTCTGACAACGATTTTGACGCAGATTGAACATTTTTTGCATAGTCATTTGTTGCCACTGCAGCATCTGATAGGCTGCCCATTTTTCTGGCAGAATCGGCCAGGTTGTTTAAACCTTTTCCGAGACTTTCAAGTAACTCAGGTCCGATCTTCGCCTTCTCAAGAGAAGCGTCCAGTTGTTGCGTAAGGGATGCTCCTTGCTTATTCGATATACGAGGCGCAACAGAAGGCGCTTCATATTCTTCTGCTAATTCAGGATAAACCTTAGACCAATCGACATCCTGGTGAGGCGGTTCAAAGGCACTTAAAAAGAAGATAACGGCTTCTGTAGAAAGACCAATCATCAACATTTCATCAGCGCCGGGCATATGCAGAATTTTGAACAACGCACCGATGATAACAACCGCAGCACCAATACCGTAAACTTTCGGCATGATGGTTTTGTAGAGAAGCTCCGTAAATCCGCCTTTTTTCTTGCTCATTTTAGTAAGGTTTAAGTCTTATTATTTTAATATAATATATACGCGTCTAAAAAATTATTAAAATTCTTGTCCTGACGAGCGTCCAAGGTGAGTCAATGCACACCTAAAGCCAATGTACGCGCGAGTGGAATCTTTAAATTCATAGGTTCTTGTACCGGTTTCAAGATAATAGGCCACGTCTTTCCA
>JAYSOP010000631.1:0-2593 GCA_043722905.1 Chryseolinea sp. | reverse complement strand
GGCTTAACCTTATAACACTGGCTTCCCTGGCAAAAGCCCCTGGATCGCCTGATGAGGTCAAAATGAAAATCAATTTAGGAAATATCACCCACCTGACCTGGAAGGCTCCGGACACTGGTCCGAAAGTTAAGGGCTACTACGTATTAATGCGTGAGACGATGCAACCTTTCTGGGAGAAAAAATTTTTTGTAACGAATACAGCAGCGGCGCTACCCTTTTCCAAAGACAATTACTTTTTTGCTGTTCAATCAGTGGGACAAGAGGGGCATACCAGCCAGGCGGTGATTCCTATCCCTGAGCGCTAAACTTCATTCACTTTCCGGAACGATCATTGTTGATCTCGATCCAATGACCATCGGGGTCCTGAAAATAAACCTGTTTTACGCCATCCACACGTACCGTTGGCGCTTTCGCCGTGCCCGGCCAGTTGGTATATTCAATTTTATGTTTTTCAAGATTGCTAATAAAATCTTCGATGGATTTTACGCTGAAACAAAGGTGGTCGTTCTTATCCCGTTTAATATTGGCTTCCGCTCCCTGAATCAGGTGCAAATGTCCGGCAGGACCCAGCGTAAACCATGTATGACGACCGTCCTTAAAGGGCTCTTCAATCTTTTTAAGCATCAGAATATTTTCATAAAAAGCGGTGCTTATCTGAAGCTCGTGCACATAGACGGCAATATGATTCAGGGAAAGAACGGTTTCAGCTGACGATTTAGGTTGAGATTTTGCGAAGTGATGGAAAAAACAAATCGCTAATAATAAAAAAAAACGCAGTGCGTATTTCATGGTGTTTTGTTTCTTATTTAAAGATATACATAAAATGCGATTTAAAGATTTCTTTGCATGGGAACGGTCGACTCTTTTTATTTGGCTCGATGAGCAACGATTCGATTTTTAGTATTTTATTTCCGTCACTTTCCAGTCCTATCCACATCGACGTTTCCAGGCAGCGTTTTTTTTAACCAAAGAAAACCCATAATACCCGCTATTAAAGAAGCAAACAATACAGACATTTTTGAGAGGTCAACCGTAATCGCGTCTTCAAATGCCAGCAAGGTGATGAATATAGACATCGTAAATCCAATTCCGGCCAGAATGCCAGCCCCCATTATATGGGGCCATTTCACGTCATCAGGCAAAGAGGAGAATTTTACCACCGTGGTAAGATAGCTGAACAGTATAATTCCCGTGGGTTTACCAATCAGCAAACCTGCGATTATCCCTAAACTTATTGAACTTCCCAGTGACTGAAAAGAACCCGCGTGAATGATTATGCAGGTGTTTGCTAAAGCAAAAACCGGAAGAATAAAATAGGCAACCGGCTTATGCAAAAATCGCTGCAAAACATAGGAAGAACTTTTTTCACCACCGTCTCCGAATGGAATTGCGAATGCGAGTAACACCCCTGTAATGGTTGCATGAACGCCGGAGTCCAACATAAAATACCACATAAAACACCCACCTATCAGATAGGGCCACAGAGTTTGTATTCCTGACCTGTTAAGGATGAGCAACATCACAAAAATACCCATGGCCACAGAAAGGCTTACCATATTTAACGTATTGGTATACAATACCGCGATGACGATGATTGCGCCTAAATCATCAATAACGGCCAGGGCCGTTAAAAAAACTTTTAGCGAAACAG
Source organism: Chryseolinea sp. (assembly GCA_043722905.1). Lineage (GTDB taxonomy): Bacteria > Bacteroidota > Bacteroidia > Cytophagales > Cyclobacteriaceae > Chryseosolibacter. The sequence goes on along the minus strand of JAYSOP010000631.1, from coordinate 942 downwards.
GCACCCGGTTGCCAAGCATGGATAACACAGCAAGAGCAAAAGCAATATCGGTTGCCATGGGAATTCCGGCGCCGGCACTGGCCTGACCTTCCGAATTGAATAATAGAAAAATACCCGCAGGAACAACCATTCCACCAAAAGCTGCGAACATCGGAAGCAAGGCATTTTTGAGAACGGAGAGTTCCCCGATGTAAATTTCACGCTCCAATTCAAGGCCGATGAGCAAGAAAAAAATGGTCATCAGTCCATCATTGATCCAATGGGTAAACGTGTGCCCTGCAAACGGGAAAGTCCAGATATCAGCATAATTGGCTTGAAATATGTTGGTGAGGAGCAGCGAAACCGCAGTACAAAAAATAAGCAATAACCCTCCGGATTTTTCACTCCTGAAAAATTCAGTGAATAATTTTGTAAGGATCATATTTTATAGGTGAAATAAATAGTAAAGACGTTATGAGGCAATCTTTACTATTCATGTGCGGCGAAGGTACGCGCTTATTTTAATCCTCAACAGTTTTATCCAGAGGCATGCCTAATTTTTGATAAAGGGCTTTTCTCCCCTTTTTATCACCTATTAAAATCTCTCTGGCAAACTCCGCAACGGGTTTTGCATATTCGCGCGGCACGCACACTACACCATCGCCATCGGCTACGATCACGTCGCCCGGCCTGATGGTAACACCACCGATGGTAACAGGTTTATTTACCGATTCCAGCTCATTTCGTCCCGGACGAATGCCTCTGCCGCGGTTCATAAAATCCAGGTATACGGGAATACGCTGCTTGATTACTTCGTCAGTATCACGGATGCCGCCATTGGAGATAATCGCTCTGGCACCATGACTTACCCAGGACAAAGCATTATTTGATCCCACTGATCCCGTGTCGCCGTCACCCTGCACGTCCAGAACAACAATGCTGCCGGGTTTTATGAATTCCACA
>JAYSOP010000630.1:0-1545 GCA_043722905.1 Chryseolinea sp. | reverse complement strand
GAATTGCGATGCTGCTTCCCGTTTCAACAATTCTCTGCAATAGATTTTCCATGACAACCTGGGTCCTGGCACTGTCCAGTGTACCGATGATGGGTAGCGCTAGTATACCCTCCCAAACCTGAATAACGGGTGTAGAAATTTCTGTGATCTCATCTGTTTGCCGGAGGATTACTTCCTCTCTCCCCTTGAGGAAGGTTTCAAACGTACTGATGCCGAAATTATCGATGAGCTTTCCGATCTTGATGCTTTGCATGTATAGCTCCTGCGGGTCCTTAATTTCCTGTTGCAGGGTTTCCAGTAAAGCATCTTTTAAACTGAATACATAAAACCCCGTTTCGCGAGGGCTGAAACCCTGTTTGGCCCGCGAAATTGATATGGAGCCGAGAATATCATTTACCTGATCAAAAGCCGTGCTTTTTGGATCGTCAATATTGGCATCGGAAAGATTATTTATAAGGGAAGTCAGCAATTCGTCTGACTGAGAACGGAGGTCCTCATTACTCATGAGATCTTCCCGAAGCGTTTCATCAGCTAGTTGAAATTTTATCCAATTTTCCAGAATGTTTTTCTTCCTTTTCTGAAGGATTTTTATGGCTTCATTTTTCATGGGAGGATTTGGGAGGTTAGCTTTAGCACCAAATAATGGACTAAAGTAATAAAATACCTTACAGAAAAAGGAAAATAGGAATAATTAGATTCAGTAAATTAATCTGCGAACGCTCGCGTTAGCTGTGGCTTCGGAAAAAAAAGATGAATCGAACGGGTGGAAAGAAAAAAGTCGTTTTTTTTTAAATTCTAAAGCTGCGAAAAAAAATCCACACCTTATTATGCTGCAAGCTTTTCATCGCTAAGCAGGCAAAAGAAATCCTGTAAAGAGATCCTATGGATGTTCAAAATCCGGGTTAGTGACTTGAGGGTAACATTGGCTTTACCCCGCTCAATTCTCCAGTATTGGATCTCCGGAAGGTCGTACCTTTCCGCAAATTCCTTGATGGTGGTAAAGCCTTTCTTAAGGCGTAATTCTGCCAAATGGGAACCAACCATTACTAACGTGTTGTTAAAAGCTTTTTCTGTTTTCATATTGTAACCATAAAAACTGGTTACGACTTAAATTAAAAATGCGTGCCGGCCATTTTTGGGTTGATGGTACGCTTTTTTTATTTGAAAAATACTTGACCCCAATCTGTACCAGAAATTTGAATGGGTAAGTGAGCAAGAATAAATTTCTGGCTTGCATTATTCGATTATAATGTTCTAGGAATTAAATCAAGGGATTTAAAATATGCGTTCAAGAACATGTTTACTGGTATCAGAAGACCCCGATGATCAATTGGAATTCTCAGAAGCATTGAATGAAATTTCAAGCGACACTATTCTGATCATTGTAGTCCATGCTGAAAAAGCGATGGAACTGCTGATCAAAAAATTGCATGTTCCTGATTTTATTTTTTTCGACCTGAGCGTCAATGGTATTCAGCCCGATATTTTTTTTTCCGCCCTGCAAAACGATCCCATGTTAGAGCGAATTCCGCTGGTAGTCTATGG
>JAYSOP010000629.1:0-3320 GCA_043722905.1 Chryseolinea sp. | reverse complement strand
GATACTCCAGATAAAAGGGCAGGTTACAAATGAAGCGAAACCGGTGGTCGCCGATTTTCAGGTAAGCAAGGGGAGTTTAAAATTGAAAGTTTCGTCCTTTAATATGGGAAAGGTTTACTTAAAAGATGAATATGCGGTGCGTGAGTTTCCTGTGATTAATGCGGGGTCTGATCCGCTCAATTTTTCAGGAAATTTTGTACATCCGCCTTATATTAAAGTGGACGTTCAGCCAAGATCCCTGGCACCCGGTGAAAAAGCCATTGTCAAAATCAGTTATAACGGTGCGAAAAAAAACCAATACGGATTTCAATCTGATAATATCGAAATCGAAACGAACGACTCAGATAATCCTGTAAAGTCTTTTTCTGTCTATGCTACATTAGAAGATTTCTTTCCGCAATTTTCTGCAAGCGATCTTGCAAAAGCGCCCCAACTTTCATTGGGTTCAACATCTCTTGATTTTGGTAAAATTAAGGCCAATAATGAAACTGAAAGAGAAATTCAGTTTACCAATACAGGAAAAAAAGAATTGAACTTAAAGTCTATCCAGCCAAACTGCACCTGTATAACGGCCACCGCTTCGAAAACTTCCCTTAAACCAGGGGATAGCAGTACGATCAAAATCCGATTCAACCCCCAGGCCAGGAGTGGTACGCAACAAAAAGCCATTTCGCTATATTCGAATGACCCAAAAAATCCCGTCCAGCGACTCACTTTCACCGCCTATGTTGAGTAAAAATTATTGGACCATTGAACCAATGCCTAATGACCATTGACCATTGACCACTGACTATTGACTATTGACTCCCGCCTTAAACAAAAGCCGGAATCCCCGTAATATCATTACCCAATATGAGCAAGTGAATATCGTGCGTTCCTTCATACGTCAAAACGGATTCAAGGTTCATCATATGACGCATGATAGGGTACTCACCGGTGATGCCCATGGCGCCATGAATTTGTCTTGCCTCGCGCGCAACCTCCAAGGCGACCTGTACATTGTTGCGTTTGGCGAGTGAAATTTGAGTGGTGGTGCCTTTGCCTTCGTTCATGAGCACGCCTAACCGCCAATTCAGCAACTGGGCCTTGGTAATTTCAGTAAGCATTTCTGCGAGCTTTTTCTGCACCAGCTGAAATGAGCCAATCGGTTTTCCAAACTGAATCCTTTCTTTAGCATAGCGGCGGGCAGAATCATAACAATCCATCGCCGCGCCAATTGCGCCCCAGGCTATTCCATATCGGGCCGAATCGAGACACATGAGCGGAGCACCCAAACCATTTTTGCCTGGCAATAAATTTTCTTTTGGCACTTTCACATTATCAAAAACGAGTTCGCCGGTGGTACTGGCTCTCAGTGACCATTTTCCATGAGTTTCCGGTGTTGAAAAACCCTCCATTCCTCTCTCTACAACCAAACCATGAACCCGTCCATCTTCATTTTTAGCCCATACTACTGCAACATCCGCACGCGGCGAATTGGATATCCACATCTTGGCGCCATTGAGCAAATAATAATCACCCGTGTCTTTGAAATTGGTGAGCATTCCACCTGGATTCGAACCGTGGTCAGGCTCGGTTAGGCCAAAGCACCCAAGCCATTCTCCGGAGGCAAGTTTGGGTAAATATTTCTTGCGTTGCCGATCATTTCCGAATTTGTAAATCGGATACATCACAAGGGAACCTTGAACGGAAGCGGTGGAACGCATGCCTGAATCACAGCGCTCAATTTCCTGCATGATGATTCCATAGCTGATATAGTCGAGTCCGCCGCCGCCATAGTCCGTAGGAATGGTGGGCCCGAAAGCGCCGATGTCGCCGAATTTTTTTACAATTTCATACGGGAAATAGGCGCGTTGAGCCCAATCTTCGATAAAGGGAGAGAGTTCTTTTTTTACGAAGCCACGCAGTGAACTTCGGATCAGTTTATGCTCTTCCGTCAGCAGGTCATCTATTAAGTAAAAATCAGGGTGCTCATATGCATCTTGCTTTAATGATTTGCCGGACTTTACTTCGCCGGTAGGTTGTTGCTTGGGCATAATGTTGGTATTGATTAATCCGTTAAATTCGCGCAAAGTTAAACAGTAATTTACAATTTAGCGTTCAGAATATGGCAGATGAACCGGTGGATAAAAACCTCCTGGCACAGTTAAAAAAACTTCAGGACAAGTACGATTTTCTGGGTCAGGACATCGCCTCCTATCTCGATGGGCTTTTGTATTCCGATTACATCACCTACTGGGACTACGTGCATCTGGATACGTTGCTGAGTCTTCAGAATCCAAAAACCAGCTTTCCGGATGAAAAGGTTTTTATCATCTACCATCAGATTACAGAATTGTATTTTAAACTGGTTTTACTTGAAATTGAACAAATAGCGGAGCGCCAGAATATTGATGAACAGTTTTTCACAGACCGTTTAGAACGTATCATCCGCTATTTTAAGAATCTTGAGAGTTCTTTCGATATCATGATCAATGGGATGGAGAAGGATCAATTTCAAAAATTCAGGATGGCTTTATTGCCTGCCAGTGGATTTCAGTCAGCCCAGTATCGATTCATTGAAATTGGGTCAACAGACATGATCAACCTGGTGGCCATGGATGAGCGGGAAGCAGTGCGCAATGGAGATGTCAGAGATATGGTCGAGAAATTGTATTGGAAAAGGGGCGCTACCGATCTGAGTTCCGGTGCGAAGACGCTAACCCTGCAACAATTCGAAAATCATTACATGGAAGAATTTTACCAGGCAGGCCTCAAATATAAAAGCAATAATTTAAGGCAGGTCTTTAATCGAAATTTTGCCAGTGGCCCTGCGAGGGACAGGCTCGTGCCGCGATTGCAGGAGTATGATATGTACGTCAACATTTTCTGGCCCCTTGCCCATTTAAAATCCGCTGCGACTTACCTGAAAAACGACCCTGAAATACTGAAAGCAACCGGTGGTACCAATTGGCAAAAGTACCTTCCGCCTCGTTTTCAAAAGCGAATGTTTTTTCCAGAATTATGGACTCCGAAGGAAACGGAAGAATGGGGTATCGCCGTTATCAAACGCGCATTAGAAGCACAAAAAGCAGAATAGTTATTGGCAATTGGCCGTTGGGCAGCCTTGACTTACTGATTGTTCGATGGATGGCAGGGCAACGACAAACATAAAATCAAACACGTCTTTCCGGATTCCCCAAAAGCCAACACCTTTATGCACAAGTGCTTAATAACTTACATCAATCCGTATTTTTTTTTAAAATGAGTAATTTGCGGGTATAATACCTGTAGGTGAAAACCGTTACAATTCTAATCGTGCTATTAGCCGTCAGCCCTGC
>JAYSOP010000628.1:0-3665 GCA_043722905.1 Chryseolinea sp. | reverse complement strand
CCCTCCGGAAAAATCTTCCCCTGCACAACCTCCCTTTCCGTTGTTTTCTTCTCCGGCAAAAACGGGGACGTCGTTTCATCTGAGCGCGACATGGGTGTTAAACTTAGACTCCCCTCCTTTGATGATGTTAGCTGCTTTAATAACTTCGAAAAATTATAACATCGCCTTACAATTACGTGAATCACCTCCCCTTCCCGTTGAAGCTTTCCTTCCACCATCAGCAACCTGGATTGAATGATCTCCTTCCGGTATTTATCAAACAGGTTTTTGAAGACCACCAGGTTGGCATTACCAGTTTCATCTTCAATGGTAATGAAACAAATTCCGCTTGCGGTTTCAGGTCTTTGTCTTACGAGAATAAGTCCTGCAACTTTTACGAGATCGCCGTCTTTTGCTTTCTCCAGGGCTGAAGCGGACAGAACGTGAAGCCTGTCAAGTTCCTCCCTTACAAAACTTACAGGATGCGCTTTTAAGGATAAAGAAGTCGTAGCATAATCGTACACGACATGCTCGGATAATTCCATTTCAGGAAGCACTATTTTTTCCTCCAAGGTATCCCCAGGGTTCTGACCAGAAAAAAGCGCCAGGGGCCGATCCTTCGTTGACACTTCCCACAATGCCTGACGGCGGTCGAGTGCTATGGATCGGAAAGTATCTGCATCCGCTAATCTCTCCAGCGCTGCATCAGTCAATCCAGTTTCACGAAGCTCATGGATTGAGGCATACGCATTTTTTCTTCCTTTTAGCAATACCTTCATATCTTCTTCCCGTAAACCTTTCACCTGTCGAAAGCCTAAACGAAGGACCCAGTACTTTCCTGACCTTTCTTCCAGTTTATTGTCCCACTCAGAATCATTGATATCAACGGGACGTACTTCCACGCCATGTTTCCGGGCATCGATGATGATCTGAGCAGGCTGATAGAAACCCATCGGCATGCTGTTGAGAAGGGCACAGGCAAACACATCGGGGTAGTAACACTTGATCCATGAGGAAACATATACCAGTAAGGCAAAGCTCACGGCGTGACTCTCCGGAAATCCGTAACTTCCGAATCCCAGCAATTGCTTAAAGACACGACCGGCATATTCCTGGCTATATCCCTTGCTGAGCATACCTTTGACCAGCTTCGCCTCAAAATGGGCAATCAAACCTTTAAACTTAAACGTCGCCATGCTGCGGCGCAATTCATCTGCTTCGGCAGGAGTAAAACCGGCGGCGACTATCGCGATCTTCATGGCTTGTTCCTGAAATAACGGTATACCTAGTGTACGTCCTAAAATTTCTTCCAGCTCTTTTGATGGATAGTCCACGGGCTCTTCTCCGTTGCGCCGGCGCAGGTAGGGATGCACCATGTCACCCTGTATCGGACCTGGTCTTACAATCGCTACTTCGATCACCAGGTCATAGAAACATTTAGGCTTCAGCCGGGGTAACATGGATTGCTGTGCCCGGCTTTCGATCTGGAATACTCCGATCGTATCAGCATGGCTTACCATCTCATACACCGCAGGGTCATCCTGCGGGATGTTGGCCAGCGTGAGATTCAGTCCATAATGTTTCTTCGCTAAATCAAATGCTTTGCGGATACACGTCAGCATGCCCAACGCCAGTACATCAATCTTTAAGAAACCCAACGCATCGATGTCATCCTTGTTCCATTCGATGTTGGTGCGGTCTGGCATGCGCGCATTCAGGATGGGACAAAGATCTGATAACTTTCCTTCCGTAATGACAAACCCACCTGTGTGCTGACCCAATTGCCTTGGAAATCCTATGAACTGAGAAGTGAGGTCCAGTACTTTTTGAATCGTTGGATCATCGGGATTAATACCCTGGCTTGCGATCCTTTTTCTGTCGAATCCCTCGTCGGTAAAATCCCAGATCAAACCTGAGAGACGATTGACGGTATCCACCGACAACCCCATGGCTTTGCCCACATCGCGAATCGCGCCCTTGTGGTGCTGCTGGGTAACGGTAGCCACAATGGCCGCACGGTCACGACCATACTTTTTGTAAATGTATTGAATCACCTCCTCACGGCGCTCATGTTCAAAATCAACATCGATGTCCGGAGGTTCATTGCGTGCGGAGGAAATGAACCGCTCAAACAGAAGATCGAATTTTGAGGGGTCGACAGAGGTGATGCCCAGACAATAACAGACCGTGGAGTTAGCGGCTGATCCCCTACCCTGACAAAGAATTCCCTTCTCGCGGGCATAACGAACAATATCATAGACAGTAAGAAAGTACTCGGCATAGTTCATCTGTTCTATAAAAGCAAGCTCGTATTCAATGGTGGCTTTCACCTTTTCAGGGATCAGCTCACCAAAATGCTGACTTGCGCCTTGCAACGACAGGAATCTAAGTTCTTCTTGCGGAGTACGTCCTTCGCGCGTGATCTCTTTCGGATATTGGTATTTCAATTCATCCAGTGAAAACCGACAAGCTTCGGCAATTGCCTGCGTGTTCAAAATGGCGTCTTGATATTTCCGGAACAACCGCACCATTTCATCATTGGGTTTCAGATATCTTTCTGCATTCGGATGTAAACGAAAGCCCGCGTTATGGATCGTGCATTTTTCACGCACGCAGGTGACAACATCCTGTAATTCACGGCGGTGAGGATGATGATAATGCACATTATTGGTGGCAACCATTGGTACGCTATGCTGTTTTGCCAAATGGTATATACGGTACAACATTTTTGTGTCATCCCCTCCATAAGTGCGCGCGGCGGCGAGGTAAAGGTGATCTCCCAAAGCCTTACGGTATTCCTGAAGGACTTTCTTAAAACTATCATCAAAGTCGAATACTTCATTTAATGCAGGTGGGGGCAGCATCACAAACTTCGATCCTTTTGCGTGCTTGTATACATCTGCTTTATACAAATGGCAATGACCTTTTTCAGCGCGGAGGTTGCCAAGGGTAAGTAAAGCGGATATTTGCGCATAGGCTTTGATATCCGTCGGAAACGCTAGTAAACTGGGGCCGTCCATCAGGTCGAGACGGCAGGCCGGAATAATACGCATTCCCAATTTTTTTGCCGCGACATGCCCGCGGACAATTCCAGCAAAAGTATTCCGGTCTGTGATAGCTATTGACTCATAGCCATACGTTGCTGCTTGCTCCACCAGTTCCTCTGGATGTGAAGCCCCTCTGAGGAATGTGAAATTTGTTGTGACTTGTAGTTCTGTGTAATGCATAATTTATTCCTTACGAAATTCCCCTGCCATGACATGCATCATTCTGAACAACCAACGTCATGAAGTCCCGTAGGGTACGACCATATGGTAGAAAACCGGAAGTTCTTCAAACCAAGTCCCCGAGGGCCCCCGAGGGACGGCCTTATTCAAGGCGCACTGTCTGAATTAATAAATTCCAATCATATCGAACCTAAACATGAATTTGATCTGTGACCTGAAATCACCTTCCATAACTAAATAAGCGCATGCGTCCGATCATTTAGTGCTCGAAATTTTATAAGGTCATCCCTACGGGATTCAGTTTACTTTCTTATCCTATTTCTACCATAAGGTCATCCCCTACGGGGATTTAATTTTAGAATTTGGTTTTGGGCCTGCTTTCAAAACAATAATCTTTACTTCATTCATTCTGTCTGCAAACGGTTCAATGTTTCTACCCGCCTTTTTTTTTGCCGCGCT
>JAYSOP010000627.1:0-5404 GCA_043722905.1 Chryseolinea sp. | reverse complement strand
CTAGTGTAAAACCGTATCAACCCGATGGTTTATGGGAGGGCGCTACATCAGGCCGCGGAATTTTATCTATGTATATTCAGGACCATGGAAATGATCTTTATCGGCGTGGACTTTACAACTTTATCAAACGAACTGTCCCGCCACCAACTATGGGTATTTTTGATGCGAGCAACCGCGATCAATGTGAGGTGAAAAGATCAAGAACCAATACTCCCCTGCAAGCTTTAATGATGATGAACGATCCTGCCGTGCTCGAGGCATCAAGGGTACTTGCTGCCAGAATTTTGACAGATGACAATACGATAAGTGACAAAATTGTCAAAGCATTTCGGTTGATCATTTGCAGGAAGCCGACCGAAAAGGAGATTGCGCTTTTAAAAAATCATTACGAAGTTGAACTAAATGCACTCAATGTGGAAACGGCGAAAGAACTGGTATCGGTGGGAGAATATCCGCTTCCTGAGAATACTGACATCACAAAGCTTGCTGCTATGATGCAGGTTGTTAACACAATTTATAATTTAGAGGAGGCTATAACGAAATCATAATATGGAAAAGGAAGTTCTCGAACACGGCTTCAATTCCAACCGGCGCCGGTTTTTATCCAGACTAAGTTTAGGACTTGGCAGTGCTGCCTTAGGATCTCTGCTCATACCCGATCTGTTTCGCAGAGAAGGATTGCATGACGGTCTGGCCAATGGCATACCTCATTTTGCGCCAAAAGCAAAGCGTGTTATTTATTTGTTTCAGAATGGAGCCCCTTCACAACTTGAATCTTTTGACTACAAACCCAAACTCAGGGAGATGATGGGTCAGGAACTTCCTGCGTCCATCCGTGGTAGCCAGAGATTGACAGGCATGACCGCCAACCAGTCATCTTTTCCATTGGCAGGATCATTTTGCGACTTTAAACAATATGGCCATTCAGGAACCTGGATAAGTGACCTGTTTCCCTATACGGCAAAAATTGTCGATGATATCTGTTTAGTTCGCTCCCTGTATACTGAGGCCATTAATCACGACCCGGCACTTACTTTTGTACAGACCGGAGCGCAACAAGGCAACCGTCCATCGATGGGCTCATGGCTTAGTTATGGGCTTGGCAGCGAAAACAAAAATCTGCCTGCATTTACCGTTTTGTTATCCAGGGGCATTGGTAACGGTCAGGGTGTCTATTCCAAATTATGGTCCAATGGATTTCTGGATTCCATACATCAGGGTGTGCAGTTCAGCAATGGTGAAGACCCCGTGCTCTTTATCAATGACCCTAAAGGAATGGACAGGAACAAACGCCGCAGAATGCTCGACAACGTTGCGGCGCTGAACCAACTAAACTACGAGGAGTTTGGTGACACGGAGATCACTACAAAAATTCAACAGTATGAAATGGCTTACCGGATGCAAACCGCAGTGCCTGAAGTACTGGATTTATCCAAAGAATCCGACGATATCATTAAACTTTATGGGCCTGATTGCCTGGTCCCAGGAACTTTTTCCGCCAATGCTTTGCTCGCCAGAAAACTCTCTGAAAATGGCGTTCGGTTTGTTCAACTATACCATCAGGGTTGGGACCAGCATGGCAACCTGCCCTATGAAATAACCAAACAAGCAAAGGACGTTGACCAGGCATCTGCAGCCTTGGTTACAGATTTGAAGCAACGGGGGCTATTGGAAGAAACCCTTGTTATATGGGGCGGTGAATTTGGCAGAACAAATTATAGCCAGGGAAAACTGACGAAAGATAACTATGGGCGCGACCACCATCCACGTTGTTTTAGTATCTGGATGGCTGGCGGAGGAGTTAAACCCGGGATGGTGTACGGGGAAACAGATGAATTCGGATATAATGTTGCTAAAGACCCGGTTCATGTGCATGACTTTCAAGCCACCGTCTTACACCAGCTCGGATTGGACCATGAAAAATTAATATTTAAACACCAGGGGCGCCGTTACAGGTTGACGGATGTTGAAGGAAAAGTAGTTAAAAATATATTGGCCTAGTTGCGGCCGTTGATTCTATGAAAGGTAATCATCACAGGTACGCAAAAGACTTTTTATTTGGCCTCAACATTTTCATTGTCTTTATATTACTTTTCGAAAGCCGGCTGATGGTTCCGCAATGGTTGCAGCCGGCGGGAAGAATGCATCCTATGATCCTGCATTTTCCTATCGTACTTCTGTTGTTGTCAATGGTGATGGAATTTTTCCGCTTCAAGTCTCCTGACAGTGCACAGGAATTTTATCAAAAATTCACCTCAAATTTATTATTGGTAGGCGTAATTTCCTCGGGCCTGACCAGTATTATGGGGCTTCTCTTATCACAGGAAGGAGGTTATTCCAGCGATGCGCTCGCCTGGCACAAATGGTCAGGCGTATTTGTATTTTTTGTTGCTTCCTTTATCTATACGAGCAGGGAGTTTGTATGGTATAAACCACTTTTAGCAAAAGCAGGGGCCGTAATCACAACGCTCTGCTTAGTCTTAGCCGGGCATTTTGGGGCGGAATTAACACATGGCGATAATTTTATCTGGCAACCGGTATTGGCGTATAGGCAGAAAGTTGTTCCTCTCGAGGAAGCTTTGCTGTTTGACCATGTGATCAAGCCGGTTTTTGAAAATAAATGCGTGAGTTGTCATAACCCGGACAAAATGAAGGGCAAGCTAAGCCTTGCCGACTCAGCATCCCTTTCTAAAGGGGGCAAGGCAGGTGATTTATTTGAGGGAGTAACTCCGCAAGCAGGTCTGCTATTCAGGAGAATACACTTGCCCCTGGAAGAGAAAAAACATATGCCTCCTTCTGGCAAACCCCAACTCACCCTTGAGGAAAAAACTTTAATTGACCTCTGGATAAAAGCCGAGGGCAAGTTTACCAGCAGGGTTACGGAATTGCCTTCTTCAGATTCTTTAAGATTACTGGCCACGGCATTTTTACAAGCAGGCCAAAACGAGGAAGAGAAATTTGACTTTGCTGCGGCAGACGCAACAACTCTTAAGAAGCTAAACACGAATTATTGCGTGGTGTCGCCCCTGGCAAAAGAATCTCCCGCTTTGGCTGTTAACATTTATAACCGCGTCGACTTTAAGCCCGAAACCCTGGATAGACTGAAAGATATTAAAACACAAGTCATTTCATTGGAACTGAGTAGAATGCCTGTAAAAAATGAAGATCTGAAAAAAATTGCCCGCCTTGAGAATCTGCAACGCCTGAATCTCAACTTTACTGACGTTACTGGCGAAGGACTTCCCACCTTGTCTTCCTTAAAAAAATTATCGAGTTTGTACCTGACGGGAACCAGGGTTAATTTTCAGGATCTTAAAAGATATCTCCCTGCTTTTAAAAATCTACATACGCTTGCGCTTTGGGATACTGAATTGTCAGCTCCTGAACTGGAAGATCTTGAAGACGCTTTCAAACACATCCATTTCCTCGGGGGATTTCGGGATGACGGAAGCCACCCGATTAAACTCAATGTGCCTCAGGTAAAAAATAAATCCGTTGTTTTTGAGGATTCATTGCCCCTTCAATTATTTCATCCGGTGAAGGGCGTGGATATACGTTTTACCACCGATGGCCGTGATCCCGACAGTCTTAACTCAACTTTATTTAACGGCCAAACTGTTTTGCATGAAAGTACCGCGATAAAAGCCTGCGCCTATAAAGCGGGATGGTTAAGCAGTAATGTAGCCTGGTTGAATGTATATAGAAGTGGTCACAAACCGGACAGTATTATTTTGCGCTCTAAACTTAACAGGGTTCACCAGGCCAAAGGGGCTCAGACATTTTTCGACCATCAACTCGGCACGTTTAATGCCAATAGTCCCGCCTGGGCAAATAACTGGGCAGGCTTCATAAAAATTGACATGGATTTGCTGCTGACGTTTGAGACGCCAAAGACAATTTCCTCGGTTGCGTTAAACACGCTTGTTGAAACAGAAACGACTATTTTCCCTCCTGTTGCCATTGAAATTTGGGGAGGTAATTCTGAAAACAACATGCAATTAATTGGTAAGGTCAAACCGGAACTGCCAAAAGACTATTCCAAACCCTTTATTAAAATATTTAATTGTGAATTTAAACCGCGTAATGTTACCTATCTTAAAGTGATTGCTAAGCCTGTCATGAAATTACCAGAGTGGCATAGAAATAAAGACAGGCCGGCATTACTGCTGATAGATGAAATATTTATTAATTGAACGCGCCGGAAGGTATCCAAAAAATTTTTTTCTCTTGAGGAGTACGTGGAAAGTTTTTTATTATTCAGATCTATAACCAATTCGTTTATTTAATTAACCTGTACTTGCGATGAGATTTATTAATCCCGATATCCTGCACCGAATGCTGACTATTTTTTGTCTCTTGGTCATAATTTCATTTATGAAACAATGTACTACTCCGGAGTCGCGTGCACTCAGTATTAAAAAAGGCTCTCGCATCGTTCTGATCGGAAATAATTTAGGATCGCGTATGATGAACTTCGGTCATTTTGAAACGGAAATGCACCTGCGCTATCCTGACAGTTTGTTATTTATAAGGAACATGTGTGATGGTGGAGACACTCCTGGCTTCAGGCCGCACTCCGGTCGTGTATCCCCCTGGGCGTTTCCAGGCGCTGAAAAGTTTCAGACCGAATTGGCGAATTATTCGAATAGCGAAGGACATTTTGAAACACCCGATCAATGGCTCACCCGACTGAAAGCGAATACCATCGTGGCCTTCTTTGGTTACAACGAGTCATTTCAGGGTAAGCAAGGACTTGACAATTACAAAGCAGAACTTGAGGCCTTTATCCAACATACGTTAAGGCAACATTACGGTGACGAATCGCCCGTGCAGCTGGCCATTGTTTCTCCAATCGCTTTTGAGGACTTATCCGGGAAATACGATCTTCCCAATGGAAAAAAGGAAAACGAGAATCTTTTGCTGTATACAGAGGCAATGAAGGAAGTGGCTGATAAGAACAAGGTACATTTTGTTGATGCCTATGGGCCTTCAAAAAAGTGGTTTGAAACCAGTGAGGAGGACCTGACCATTGATGGTTCACAGCTTAACGAGCAAGGCTACGCGAAGTTTTCAGAATTTCTGGCTGATCAGGTTTTTGGAAAGGCAAGCGCAAATGTTGCCCACCGCGAACTTGTACATGCGGCTGTCCAGGAAAAAAACTGGATGTGGCACAATGATTACAAGATCCCCAATGGGGTTCATGTTTTTGGTCGCCGTTATAATCCTTTCGGGCCCGACAACTATCCCGATGAGCTTACCAAAATTCGTGAGATGACCGCGATCAGAGATGAGGCCATCTGGCAGGCGGCCAATGGAGCAAAAATGGATCTTAATGCCGCGGATGCAAAAACGACCCAGCTCCAGGCAGTCAAGACAAATTTTAATCCTAAGGAGAATGGCAGCC
>JAYSOP010000626.1:0-2507 GCA_043722905.1 Chryseolinea sp. | reverse complement strand
CAATTTAATAAAGGACAAGGGGAAATCGATTTTTTTCATTACCTGGAAGCTTACATCGATGTACCATTGATTGTCTTTTTTATACTCTTCTACTGGTGGGTTCTGGCCCTTGCCTTCATTGTTATTTATAAATTCAGACATAAAAAAGAGGTTCAATCTGGAAAACTTAATTTTTATGCCCTTGAACTGGCAGTGACTGCCAGCGTGATGGGGTTTCTGCCTGCAGCTTTTCTAAAACTTCATGGAGGATCGGCCAATTATTTTATGGAACCTCAATTTTGGCTTGCTCTAGCCTTCACACTTTCCTGTTTAGGAAGCGTAAATGACTTATTGATTCTTAACAATTCAAAAAAGAAAGTAATAACCCTGGTGCTGTTTCTAGCTTGCCTATTTTTTATTGGCCAGAATTTCAAGCATCACTTTAAAAAACTTGGTTATAAAAACCTCTCTTTAAGGAAATATATGGTAGATAAATCAGCTAACCTTATGATACCAAGAAGGAGGTTATTGCAAGCAACGTTTCCCTCTGCGAAAACAACCCGCAACAACCTTAGGGCGATTCTGTATCAACCGCAGTTAAGTATTTATGAAGATGTCGAGTTTATCTTTTTTCAAACACTGCATGAATTAAATAAGAGAGAAGATAGATCTAATACATTTGTTTTTATTGAGAACAAGCACGGATTACATAGTGCGTTTTCCTGCAATGCTATACCCTTCGTTATACCCGTCCTTACTGGAATGGCAACACTTCATGGAATGCCCTATGATTATTGCCCGGCAACTGACTATGGCTTTGATCAATACCCGCTTGAACCCAGAACTGAGATTGGAAGGATAAACAAACCCGCTGACCTGTGTGCCGAGATAGAAAAAGCAGGCAAGAAAAAACTCATTATTCTAACTTATAACAACTTTACCATAGATTCGGTCCAATCCTTCCATTGTGACATGTTCCCGGCAATCGACGAGTTAAGGGAGAAAAATGGTATTAATAAATCAAAACGAACTAGAAAAGCCGATCTAAAGGTTCAAGACTCGTATACCATGTTACCAACCTGTTCACCTATACAGGTAAATTGTCGCCAAATATCAAAAAGCAAAAAAGAATACAATATTCACCACCGTGCTTTACTTTTGCACACTGGAACAAGATGAAAATAAATGGTTTCTTCCTCTTCTTAGTGCTATTTCTGGTGACGATGGTTTTGGCCAGTGTATTCTACCCCCTGAGGTATATAAAATACATGCTTCCCTTGATTCCCCTTTCCATCTATTTTAGAACCAGAGCGTTGTCCGTTGATAAAAATATTTTCTGGTATTACTACAGTTTTATATTGTTTTACGGCCTTACCATTTTGTATCTGTTAATTCAGGCCCTCTTTCTTACGGAGCTTTCAGGAAGATTCTTTCCCAATGCCGTTTTCATCCTTTCACCCCTTCTATTCCTTGCTCTTATCTTACCCTACTTTAATCCTGATAAAACCCGCCAGTACGTTCGCGCCATACTCTTTATTAATATAGGAATATTCTTTTATGAAGAAGGTTTCGATTTCCTCTCAGTTATAACTGATCTTGACGTTCTAAAAAATGGTATTGTTTCTTCAGAGTTCCCGACTGAAAACAATTTGGCCTACCTATTTGGTTTCTTGGTCATATACTTTTTTATAGAAAAATATCCGCGTTGGTATCAAATATTAGCTTTCATTTTTTTTGTGCTGTGCTTTAAGAGAATTGTAATTGCAGCGGTAATCGTCTCCTGCGCAGCCTACTTCACCCTCTCTTTGTTTCATATGCGCGTCGCGCGATATCGAAAACTTCTCACTATTCTTGGAATATCAGTTAATTTGCTTTTCATCAAATTCACGCATCTTATTGTCACCGGGAAATTCGACGCATTTGTGTTTAAAAAAACAGGGTTTTCAACAGACCGATTTATGATGGGCAGAAAGACATTTTATACAGAGGCTTTTGACAAGTTAGGCACAATAAACTGGTGGGGGTCTGGATTAGGTAAAATCGATGATATCATGTATCATTTTTATGGCATCCCCGTGAACCTGCACTCTGAAGTTCTCAAAAATTATTTTGAGTTCGGAATTGTAATTTTCGTTGCGTGGCTTTTAATCGTTTTCTATAAAAACTTATTTAGCAACAAAGCAGCGGTGGTTTTATTGTATTTCAATATCCTGATCCTCACTGACAATGTTTTCATTTATTTCGAGATAATGTTCTATTTTTATTTCTTCATTCTGATATTTCTGCATCAAAAACATGATCCGTTAAAAAATCTGGAAAATGAAAGCATTCATTCTTAATCATTTAAAGAAGCAAAGTTTCCAGCCGAATTTCCTCAGCATTTTTATTAATCCGTTTTTTTTTCTTAGGAGAGGTTTGCATAAACATATTAAAAAGAACAGCCATCATTTACGAGGTATTCTCCTGGATTTTGGATGCGGGCGAAAACCCTACAGGAATCTCATTCGCGTAGACAAGTACATTGGAGT
>JAYSOP010000625.1:0-2706 GCA_043722905.1 Chryseolinea sp. | reverse complement strand
AGAACCCGGGTTCGATACGCCATGCTGGGTCTTGTATTTGTCAATGTGGTGATCAATTATCTCGACCGCACCAACCTTTCTGTGGCTGGCCCTGCTCTAAGTAAAGACCTGGACTTGTCCTCTGTTGAATTGGGATTGATTTTTTCTGCTTTTGGGTGGACGTACGCCTTGCTGCAGATTCCCGGAGGGCTGATGGCTGATCGGATCCCCCCCCGGATTTTATACGCCATATGTTTAGTCACCTGGTCAATAGCCACTGTTTGTCAGGGATTTGCCAGGGGTTTTGTTAGTCTCTTTGGTTTTCGCCTTGCCACCGGCGCTTTCGAAGCGCCGTCCTATCCCATTAACAACCGAATCGTAACGAGCTGGTTTCCTAACCATGAAAGAGCCACGGCCACTGCGTTGTATGTATCAGGACAGTTCATTGGTCTTGCGTTTTTAACCCCTGTTTTAGTAACTGTTCAGCATTATTTTGGATGGCGGGGTTTGTTTTTCGTTACCGGTGCGACCGGCCTGGTGTGGGGGTTAGTATGGTATCTGTTATACCGGGATCCTCTTCAGCATCCACGGGTAAATAAAAATGAACTGGACTATATCGAAAAAGGCGGTGGTCTTTTCAAAGCGAAAAAAGCGGGTGACAAAAACCCGGCTTGGAGATGGGATGATTGGAAAAGTGTATTTAACAGCAGGACTTTGTGGGGTATTTACATTGGTCAGTTTGCGGTCAACGCAACCCTCTGGTTTTTTCTTACCTGGTTTCCAACCTACCTGGTTCAGTATCGGGGGCTGAGCTTTATTAAGTCCGGCTATCTTGCTTCGGTTCCTTTTTTGGCGGCCTGTGCTGGTTTGCTATTATCTGGCTTTCTTTCAGACTATTTGATCCGGAAAGGAAAGTCGATCGGTGTGGCTCGTAAAACGCCGATTATTTTCGGGCTCCTCATCTCCGGATCTATCGTGGGTGCAAATTACACGGACAATACTACCTTCATCATTTTCTTCATGGCGCTGGCTTTTTTTGGGGCTGGCATGGCTTTAATTTCCTGGGTATTTGTGTCGATTTTATCACCCAAGCATTTAATCGGATTGACGGGTGGCGTATTCAATTTCATGGGAAACCTTGCCTCGATTGTTGTGCCGATCGCGATTGGGTTTCTTGTCAAGGATGGAAATTTTGAACCTGCGCTGGTATTTGTTGGTACGTTAGGAATCATCGGGGCCTGCTCGTATACTTTTCTTGTTGGAAAAATCGAGCAGAATACTTCTATACGGTTGGATGATAACAGACAAACCTGAACATTAAAATTTATTCCTGCTGAATAAATCGCAATCAAAGTATTGAAGTTAACAACAACCAGGGAATTTTAAAGTTGAGGATTTTTACATGTCGAAAATCTGGCGGGAAGGTGTTATTCAAGACTTCCTTTGATTATTCTAAACCAGAATATCGCGACACGGTCAGCAATCCTGGAGCTGTGACCTATCAACTGAATTTATTTCCAGTTTGTAATTTTTTTAAACGTCCTTACAACGCAATTTCAAAATCTCTGGCAGGCTTCTTTACCAGGTTAGGTACCTGTATTCTGAACAAGGTACCTTCTCCCGATCTCGACTCGACTTCGATTTTACCTTCAAGTTTTTCTACGGCCTCTTTTACGATGTACAGACCAAGACCTGCGCCCTCATTCTTTGTTGTGGCTCTGAAAAACATGTTAAAAACTTTTTGAATGTAATTTTCTTCAATGCCAATCCCGTTATCCTGAAAAGTCAGGGTGGCTGTTTTTTCTTCCACCTTAATGGTAATGTTGATAATGGAAATCTCTTTTGAGGAATCCGCGTATTTTATGGCGTTGGAAACCAGATTGTTCAGAATAACATTCAGGCGGTAACTGTCAGAGTAAAATGGAATGTCTCCCTGAATGGTGATTTCTTTTTGAATGCGTTCATAGCCCGGCATGAACTGCATCCTTTCAAAATTATCGTTGATGATTTTAGTAAAATCAATAGCATCAACGACGAGACCCTGCCGGGCATTCCGCGCATATTCAAGGATCTCTTTTAAGGTCTCATCCAGTTTATAAATGCTGGATTTCATCATCTCATGGTATTGATGAATGACTACCGGATTGTTTTCATTTTTCGACAGATCCAGTAACCCCAATACAGACATTAAAGGTGCTCTCAGATTGTGGGATATACTATATACGAAACTGTCGAGTTCTTTATTTATTTTCGTCAATGCCTCATTTTTCCTGGCAAGTACCTCTGCTGCTTCTATTCTTGCCCGCTCTGCCTCCTTTTGTTTTAATGCATTATCGATGACATTTCGAAGACGCGCGAGATTTGATTTTAACACATAGTCATCTGCCCCGTGTTTCAAGGAACTGACAGCGAATTCCTCAGATACGGCACCTGTAACCAGAATGAAGGGAATCTGTAGATTCCTTTGATGAAATAAACGCATGGCCTCATTAGAATTTAATTGAGGCAATGAATGGTCACATAAAATAACATCCGCATTAAATTCGTCAAGGGCAACGCTGAATTCTTCTTTGTTATCGACCCTTTTCGCAATAAAATCCAGACCTGATTTTTTTAAGGCATGACTGATCAAAAAAAAGTCTTCCTCGAGATCTTCAATGGATAATATTCTTAATGTACTTTTCATTCCGGGTTTTAAAGATTATGAGCAACAATCCCATAGAGGTC
>JAYSOP010000624.1:0-9299 GCA_043722905.1 Chryseolinea sp. | reverse complement strand
CTTATACTCACTGGAAGATTATCCTGCTGAATCATCGATGCTGATCGGCACTGAAGGCGCCTTGCTCATACCGCATGGCGGGATGCCCAAACTTTTGCCGGAGAGTAAATTCAAGGATTATAAATATCCGAAACTCGAAGAGCGCAATCATTATCACCACTTTGTAGATGCATGCCTGGGCGGTGAAAAGACTGAATCGCATTTCGCTCAGTCAGGGCCGATGACCGAGGCTATACTTCTCGGAACAGTAGCTATTCGCGTTCCCGGCAAGGTGCTGGAATGGGATTCCGCCAGGATGAAGTTCCCCAATTACCCGAAAGCCGAGAAGTACTTACGTCGAAAATACCGCAAAGGCTGGCGTGTGAATGGAATTTAGCAGGTAACATTAATGATACCTATTTACAATATAAGATATAATTGTCCTTCAAAAGCATATCTTATCTGGTTATCAAAATAAAACCAGTACTAAAATCTGCAAGCATTTACTGTTAATTTCAGTATATACTTGCAGATTTTTGGGCAAAAATATATCTGCCGGAACAGGCAAAAACAGAATGCTTTTTCATTGATTAACAAGGTTTATGACTTTCACAAATCTTATCCCAATTAGCCCTGAATTCAAATTTAGAAGATATAATATTAATTAATTTCCAAATACTTATTATTTTACTGTATTATAGAATTTATCTGATTTTTAATATTTATGAACCATTTTAAATTGATTTTAGCTTGTTTAGTTTTATTTGGCTTTTTTAGTTTCGAAAAGCCCCAATTGACTACTAATACCCAACCCAATATTTTGTTTGTTATTGCGGATGATTGGTCTTATGGACATGCCAGCATTTACGGTGATAAGGTTATTAAAACCCCCAATTTTGACCGCGTGGCGCGCGAAGGCGCTTTGTTTGATAATGCCTATTGTGCGTCACCGTCCTGCGCACCATCTCGTGCTGCTATTCTTACTGGGCAATTCCCACACAGCTTACAACAAGGTGCAAACCTTTGGGGCGTTTTAAATAAAGAATACCCCAATTATACCCGCATTTTAGAGAGCCAGAACTATTACGTTGGGCTTACTCGAAAAGGATACGGGCCAGGAAATTTTATAGCCGGAGGTTATGATTTTAACCCTGCTGGCAAATCATACACTGACTTCGCCACCTTCTTTTCGAAGGCTCCTAAAGATAAACCGTTCTGTTTTTGGTTTGGCAGTGCCGATCCTCACCGTGAATACGAATCAGGGTCAGGCGAAAAATCTGGAATGCAGCCAGATAAAGTGCAAGTACCGGCTTGGTTACCCGATTTCCCCATTGTGAGAAGCGATATGTTAGATTATTATTTTGAGGTACAGCACCTGGATAGAGAACTTGGTGAAATGCTTAAAATATTAGAAGACGCCGGCCAACTGGATAATACTATTGTGGTAGTAACCAGTGATAATGGCATGCCATTTCCACGTGCAAAAGCTACATTATATGATTCCGGTGTCCGTATGCCCTTGGCCATTCGATGGGGAAGCAAAATTAAACCTGGTCAGCGCATTAAAGAATTTGTAAGTTTAATTGATTTAGCGCCTACTTTTTTAGAAGCCGCCGGACAAAAAGTGCCTCTGCAAATGACCGGGAAAAGTTTAATGCCTTTGTTACAAGGGAAAAAAATAGCCGAAGACCGCAGCAAAGTTTACTTCGAACGGGAACGACACGCCAACGTGCGTAAAGGTGAGTTAGGCTATCCCAGCCGCGCTATCCGTACCCATAATTTTCTGTACATTGAAAATAATTTTCCGGAACGCTGGCCTGCTGGCGACCCCGAATTTTATCATTCCGTTGGTCCATACGGCGATATTGATATGTCGCCCAGCAAAACGTTTATTCTGGAACATAAATCCGAAAAAACTATTGCTCCCTTTTTCAGGCGAGGATTTGAGAAGCACCCTGCTAATGAATTATACGATTTGAAGAGCGACCCCAACCAATTAAATAATGTAGCCGCCAGTGCCAGGTATGCGCAAGTCTTGAAAACACTGCGAACTGATTTAAATAGATGGCAGGTACAAACCGGAGACCCGCGGGCTATTAATAAAGAAGTTTTATTTGATAAATATCCTTACTATGGTCCGTCGGTTAAAGGTGCCCCCAGTACGTATCAGCCTCCCCAGAAAGGTTCCCAATAAAATGACAGCTCCAAATTTTAGTTAATTGATATTTTTGAACGTATTTTACATATACATATAAGGGGGAGTTATATAATTTAACTATTTGATATTCAAATAAATATGTGTATATTCAGGGAGCAAAAAAGATCCTAAAAATGAATAGAGTCCAATACAAATCACACGGAAAAAAAAGTTTGTTTGATGAGCAATTTTCAATAGAGATGTTATCCTCCATTGGCAATCCATTAGAAACCATAAGCAAGGTGATAGACTTTGAAATGTTTCGTTCAACTTTAGAAAGCAAATTGCTGAATACGAATAAAAAAAACAATGCAGGGGCAAAACCTTTTGATGTAGTGCTGCTGTTTAAAATAATGATTTTACAACGCTACTATGGACTTGGCGACAAACAAATTGAGTATCAAATAATAGACAGGATAAGTTTTAAGAAATTTCTTTGTTTAGAAACAGGCGATAAAGTGCCTGATGAAAAAACGGTTTGGGCTTTTAGAGAAACCCTTACCAATAAAGGGCTTGTGGAAGAATTATTTGTTCAATTTAAGAATTATTTAGAACCTAAAGGATTGATATTTAACGAAGGACAACTTGTAGATGCGAGTTTTACAATAGCCCCACGCCAACGCAATACGAGAGAAGAAAACGAAAAAATAAAAAAAGGGGATGGCGATGATCTGTGGAACGATCACCCTCACAAAAAATGCCACAAAGATATTGATGCGCGTTGGACAAAGAAAAACAACGAAATATTTTACGGCTATAAAAATCATGCAAAAGTAGATACCAAAAGCAAATTCATTAACAGCTTTGCCGTTACCGATGCCTCTGTCCACGATTCACAAGCCTTAGATGATTTGTTAAATAAAAATGATGATGGACAAGATTTACACGCAGACAGTGCTTACACAGGTGAAGAACAAGAAAAAACAATATCGAAATATAAATTTAAAAACAAAGTTCATGAAAAAGGATATCGCAATAAACCTTTGACAGAAGAGCAAAAAGCAAACAATACTTTTAAATCCAAAACAAGGGCACGAGTGGAACACGTATTTGGCTTTATGGAACAAAGTATGAATGGTTTATTTATTAGGTCTGTTGGCATTGGAAGAGCAACCAGAATAATTGGACTTATAAATTTAACTTACAATTTATTCAGGTATGAACAAGTCATAAGAGTTTAAGTTTAATTGCCTGATATATAGATAGATAAATAGATAGAAATCAACAAAAATAAATTTTTAGATGAGCTAATTCCGAATAAATAGTATAAATTTATCATGATTTTGAGAAAATCGGTTAACGGGTTCTACGATTTTTTTAATCAAAATAAAAAAAAGCAATTTTTAGAACCCACCATAAGAATGAAACCATTCAAGTCAAC
The DNA here is from genome assembly GCA_043722905.1 of Chryseolinea sp. GTDB lineage: Bacteria > Bacteroidota > Bacteroidia > Cytophagales > Cyclobacteriaceae > Chryseosolibacter. Next base: position 5,742 of record JAYSOP010000624.1, on the reverse strand, counting down.
AATAGAAAAAAAAACAAATATGTATCAGCATTCAATAATATATCTGAAATATGTAATATTAATATGTATAGCTGAAATAGCTGTATTTAGTATGGTAGCGTACAGTCAGCCGGCAAAGCAAATGGATGCGCATAAGACGGGTTTCAGAGATAATAAGAAGCCAAACATCGTCATTATCCTTGCCGACGATCAGGGATGGGGAGATTTGAGTATGAATGGCAATAAAAATATCCGAACTCCTAATATTGACGGCCTCGCTAAGCAGGGAGCTCAATTTTCCCGGTTTTATGTAGCCCCTTTATGCGCTCCTACACGTGCCGGATTATTAACAGGCAGGTACCATTATAAGGCCGGGGTGTATGGCGTTTCGCAGAACCAGGAATTTATGAACCTGGATGAACGTACTTTGGCCGATATATTTAAAGCAGCAGGTTATCGTACGGGCATTTTCGGCAAATGGCATAATGGCTCTCAATACCCCTTTCATCCAAACGGTCGGGGATTCGATGAATTCTATGGTTTCAGCAGTGGCCACTATGCCAATTATTTTAATACCACGCAAGATCATAATGGCAATGAAGTAAAAAGCAAAGGTTATATAACCGATGACCTTACCAATAAAGCCATTAAATTTATAGAGAAAAATAAGGAAAGCCCCTTTTTATGTTATCTGCCTTATAATTCACCCCATACTCCGTTCCAGGTTCCGGATGTATTCTATGATCCTGTTCATGCACGCGGAATTTCCATGTACGCACGAGACTCAATATTAGAAGAGAAAGATAAGACCATTTCAGCTTTAGCAATGTGTGAAAACATAGATTGGAATGTAGGGAAAGTGCTTAAAAAGTTAGATGAACTGAAGTTGTCTGATAACACTATTGTAATATATATGAGTGATAATGGCCCTAATGCCTGGCGCTGGAATGGCGATATGAAGGGCCGAAAGGGGGGAGTAGACGAAGGTGGGGTAAGGGTACCCTTTATAATTCGCTGGCCAAAACACATCGCACAAGGCCTGGTTGTTAAGCAAAGTGCTGCCTACATTGATATACTACCCACGTTGGCTGATTTCGCACAAGTGTCCACTGCTGCCTGCAAACCACCCGATGGCCTAAGCTTAAAACCTCTTTTAACGGGTCAAAATCCTATATGGCCGGATCGGTTTTTATTTTCTGCTATTAACAAGAAACGAAGTGTCCGTAAAGGATCATATCTTGCCATGGAAGGAGAGTTGTATAACCTTCAAAATGATCCCGGCCAGCGATATAATATTGCTAAAACAAATCCCGTCATTTATAGGTCTTTAAATGATACGCTGCAGCGCTGGTATTCAGATGTTATTAAAAATATCGATTCCGTTCGGTGGCATCCGGTTGGTTATTCCGAATTTCCTTTGTCCGTTCTGCCTTCACAGGATGCTGATCTGCACAGACATGGAAATAGCCATCTTTCATATAGCGCCCCGGCGCCGAATTCTTCCTGGATTACAAATTTGGACAATATAGATTCTTATGCCAGTTGGGATGTTGATATTCATACTTCAGGCAGCTATGAAGTAAGTATGTATTATACTGCTTCTTCAGAAACTATAGGATCTGCATTTGAAATTACTTTTCGCAGTAATAAATTAAGCGGTATTATCCGGGAAGCATTTGATCCACCACTTAATCCAAATTTCGACAGGGTTAAAAGAGAATTGGAATCCTATGAAAAGGAGTTTAAGCTTTTAAAGATTGGTATAATGAAACTGGAAAAAGGACAAGGCAAATTAATACTTCATCCCACATCAATGAAAGGAAATCGTATGATGGATGTGAAATCACTCCGATTAAAATTGATTAAATCCTGATAAAAGAAACGTTAACTCTAACAATAAGCATGAAAAGAATAAACTTAATCCTGATTATATTCTTCACGATATTGGTTGTTACAAATCTATCGTTTAAATCACAGCAGAAAGATTCACGCCCTAATATCATTTTTATTCTAGCAGATGATTTGGGTTACTCCGATATAGGAGCGTATGGGCAGAAATTGATCCGTACCCCAAGCCTGGATTCGATGGCTAAAAACGGAATGCGTTTTTTACAATTCTATGCAGGAACATCGGTTTGTGCACCTTCCAGATCTTCTTTAATGACGGGCATGCATACCGGTCATACCTATATCAGAGGGAATAGGGAAACTCAACCCGAAGGCCAATGGCCATTGCCCGACTCGGCCATAATCATTGCTGAAGTAATGAAGAAAGCCGGGTATGTAACCGGTAATTTTGGAAAATGGGGTATGGGCTTTGTCGGAACATCCGGGGATCCGAATAAACAGGGCTTTGACGAGTTTTTCGGATATAACTGTCAGCGGCAATCTCATAACTATTATCCTGATCATTTATGGGACAATTCTGAGAGGGTAAATTTACCCAATACACACAAAATACAGACGCATTATGCAGCAGATATCATCCAGGAGAAAGCCCTGAGTTTCATCGACAGAAATAAAGAGAAGCCATTCTTTCTGTATTTGTCCTACACCTTGCCGCATGCTGCCTTACAAGGTCCAAAAGATAATGGTTTTGAAGATTACAAAAAACAGTTTAACGAACAGCCTAAAGTTATTCCGCCTAATTGGGAAGGGAAAGGTTATGAGCCACAAGGCTATCCAAAAGCAACATATGCAACCATGGTTACCCGTTTGGATACCTATGTTGGACAAGTATTCGCAAAGTTAAAATCGCTCGATATTGATAATAATACGCTGGTAATTTTTACTAGTGATAACGGTCCGCATGCAGAAGGCGGACACGATCCAAAATTTTTCAACAGCACCGGAGTTCTCAAAGGTGTAAAAAGAGATTTGTATGAAGGCGGAATAAGGGTGCCAATGATAGCATACTGGCCGGCCAAAATAAAAGCAGGAAGCGTAAATAAGCATATCGGTGCATTTTGGGATTTCATGCCTACGTTTGCCAGCCTTACCGGGCAAAGAACACCCCGAAATATTGATGGCATGTCCATTTTGCCCACACTGTTGGCTCAGGGAGTGCAAAAGCAACATCCGTACTTATATTGGGAATTTCATGAACTTGGTGGCAGACAAGCGGTAAGAATGGGAAAATGGAAAGGGGTGAAGTACAATGTTTTTGACAGAAATGAAACATCATTTGAATTATATGATCTTGAAAAAGATCCGGGAGAAACAAAGAACCTCGCAGTCGCTTATCCGGAAATAGTTAAGCAAATTGGAAAGTATATTAATGAAGCACATATCGAAAATCAGTCTTTTCCTTTTTTAAGCAGATTGCCAGGTAAATAAGTCATAAAGTATTATGAATATCACATCTTTTTTTTTGTATTTAAAAGAAGACATTGGAAAAAATCAAACCAGGTAAAAGAATAAACCACTACTTTTATTATATTGCAATTAAATTATCATGAAAGAAAATATGTCTAAATCTTGGGGAGCAAATCGTAGATCATTTTTGAAATCAACTGGTGCTGTAGTACTTGGGAGTACCATTGGGTTAAATGTGGGATTTCAAAATCCCACATTTGCCCGAAGTAAAAACACATTAAAAGTCGGGTTGATAGGATGTGGTGGAAGAGGTACCGGAGCTGCCAGCCAGGCATTAAGCGCTGATCCTGATGTGGTTATTACTGCCATGGCAGATGTTTTCAAGGATCGTCTGGATGAGTCTTATGATATCCTTCTTAAGGCACATCCTGACAAGGTAAGGGTTACCAATGAAAATAAATTTGTGGGTTTCGACGCTTATAGGAAAGTAATAGAATCTGATGTGGATGTAATTTTATTGACCACTCCCCCGGGATTCCGTCCTGATCACCTTACCGCTGCCATAAATGCGGGTAAACATGTTTTCTGCGAAAAACCGGTCGCTGTGGACGCCCCTGGTGTACGTAAAGTCTTGGCAGCAGCAAAAATTGCCAAGGAAAAAAGGCTCTCACTGGTATCGGGATTCACTTTTCGATACGATGATCCCAAAAGAGCCCTTTTTGGAAAAGTGTTAGGTGGGGAAATTGGTGAGATAAAAACTATTTCCTCTACCCGTAATGGTCATGGAGTTTGGTATAAACCCCGGCAGCCGGAATGGACTGAAATGGAATACCAGATGCGTAACTGGTATTATTACAACTGGCTGTCGGGAGACTTTATCGTAGAGATGATTGTGCATAGTTTGGATATGATGTCATGGGCTATGGGTGATAAAATGCCTGTAAAGGCTACCGGAAGCGGAGGAAGGCAGGCCAGAGTTGATGAGAAATTTGGGAATATATATGATCATTTTGCTATAGAATATGACTATGAGAACGGCGCCAAAGGATTTAATTTTTGTCGTCAGCAATTAGGGTGTTCCACTAGAAATACAGTGGAGATAGCCGGTACTCAGGGCAATGCTTTCATTGGTGGCGACGTGCATAAAATAACCGGTAAAAACAACTGGCAGTACCAGGGCGAAAAAAACGACCCGTACCAGACTCAACATAATGAACTTTTCGCCTCGATTCGTGAAGGTAAACCAATGAATGACGGCGAAATTATGACAAATAGTACCATGCTGGCAATTTTAAGTAGAATGGTAGGCTATAGCGGGCAGACCATCACCTGGGAGCAAGCAATCAATTCCAACCAGGTTTTGGGTCCTGAGTTTAATCAGTATAGGTGGGATTTGAATTGGCCAGGTCCTGGGGTTGCGATACCCGGAATTACTAAGGTTTTATGATTAAAGAAAGTTCAATGAAAATTTCATTAAAAATGATGGTTGCACTACTATGTGTAATGCTGGGTGATACTAGGTTTTCTTTTGCCCAGGATATCCTTTTTGAGTTTGGCACAGCCAAAAGTATGGATGCTAATACCTCAAAATCTAAGGAGAAAGATAAGCCCTTAAAATGGGTTAATGTCAATACCACAAAGGAAACCTGGTCGGTGCAGAAAGATGGCAGCTTGCTTTCTACAGGTCTGCCTATCGGGGTGGTACGGTCTGAAAAACAATATGAAAATTTTATGTTACATGTTGAATGGAAACATATCGAGCCAGGAGGAAATTCGGGAGTTTTCGTATGGAGCAAAGCCAATGCCGATGAGAAGAATCGTTTGCCCGATGGTGTGGAAGTTCAAATGCTCGACCTGGATTGGGTCAATCTTAATATACGGAATGGAGTTACGCCGCCGGTCGCCTATGTTCACGGCGAACTCTTTGGTGTTGGTGGGGTAGTAACTGTCCCGGACAATCCCCGAGGTACCAGAAGCAAGTCGATTGAAAACCGGGTTAAGGGCAAAGGGGAGTGGAATACTTATGATGTAGTGTGCATAGATGGTGTGATCAAACTTGCTGTGAACGGCAAATTTGTGAATGGAATAAGCAAATCAACTCAAAAGAAGGGTTATCTCTGTCTGGAAGCCGAGGGTGCACAGATTCATTTCCGTAATTTCAAAATCATTGAGCTTGCGCCTGGGGTGACTTCGGCTGATCAGATGGCCCCAGAACTTCACTAGTAGACCTTGGCAGGAGTGCTGCGACTCTTTAGAAAAAGCCCTGTTGTTTTAATAGGATTATATACAACTTTATTCAAATTAAATAACAATTAAATAATAAATCTATGAAGTATCTATTTTTTTTATTTTCTTTTTTTCTCCTATCTGAGGCTGCTTATTCTCAGGGGAATAAGCGTATTTTTAATGGAAAAGACTTATCTGGCTGGACAAAACACGGTACAGAAC
>JAYSOP010000623.1:0-5084 GCA_043722905.1 Chryseolinea sp. | reverse complement strand
ACAGAAAAAGAACCCCTGGCGGAGGGGACCGAACCCATTAAAAAAGAGCACGCTTCTATTCCTATCGAGAAAGTCGAAAAGAGCGAGCAACAAAAGTTCATTGGACTTAAAAAAGATGACCAGGTAGAATTTGAAATAGGGAAAATATTGAAGGATGAAAGCCTGGCATCTCAACTTCTGGATCTATCTCCCGAGGAAGTGAAAAACGCAAAAGGCATTTACATCCTTAATATAAAAAATATCAGCAGAACAGATCCGGCGGATTTGACAACCGAATTATTTGATCGTGTATTTGGCAAAGACGTCGCTAAAAATGAAGAAGAATTTGTTAATAAGGTCAAGGAAACTCTCAGCGAAAATTACAAACGGGAAACTGACCATTTCCTGGAGCATCATATCGAAGACTATCTGCTGGACCACACTAAAATGAATTTGCCGGACGGTTTCTTAAAGGCCTGGCTAAAGTCCACCAGTGACGGGAAAGTAACTGACACCGTTCTGGACACTGAATTTGATCACTATGTGCGTGGACTGAAATGGGATCTGATAAAAAATAAAGTCGCTGACGACAACGGCATTAAGGTTGAGGCAGATGAGGTCAGAAGCAAGGCTAAGGAAATGATTGTTGGCCAATTCGGAGGCCAGGCTTTTGCCGATCAACTGAAGGATAAACTTGATGGAATTGCCGATAATTATCTTTCAAACGAAAATGGTCAGAATTTCATGCGGTTGTATAACCAGTTGAGGAGTGAAAAAATTCTTAAGTATATCCGTGAAAAAATCACGGTTGAAGAAACCAGGATCTCTGTTGATGATTTTAAGAAAATCGTGGAGGAACATAAACATTGATAACAGGGAATATCCTGTGATTATTTAAAATAAAGATTGGAGGAGAACGTCTATGGTTTTATCAGGAGCGCCCGGTAAAACCATTTTTGCTTTAGGATGGTTTTAAGGTTGTATTTTAAGTTGGGTATAGCTAAGATTGTCCACCAGGAATAGGCACAAAACCTGCCATCCATCACTTTTAGAAAAAATTGTAACATTGCACTATGAATTATAACAACGAGTTTAGAAAATATGCTGTCCATCATTTGGGCATGAGCGGAAATACCATTGACGGTTACGCCCAGAAAATTGATAACATGACCCAGTATGTTATTGAAGAAAGGCCTGGAAATTTCCGCGCCATTGACGTTTTTACGCGTCTGATCTCAGACCGTATTATTTTCCTGGGAATGGGTATTGACGACCAGATTGCAAATCTGATCACCGCCCAACTTCTTTTCCTGGAGTCGTCCGATCCCAAAAAAGATATTATTATGTATATCAATAGCCCGGGTGGCTCGGTGTATGCCGGCTTAGGTATTTATGACACTATGAACTATGTAAATCCCGATGTAGCTACCATCTGTACAGGCCTGGCAGCATCCATGGGAGCCGTTTTATTGGCTGCCGGAGCGGCCAAGAAAAGGTCTGGTTTACCCCATTCCAGAATCATGATCCATCAGCCTATGAGTGGCATGCAGGGCCAGGCATCGGATATGGAAATCTCTTTGAAGCAGACGCTTGAGGTAAAAAAGGACCTGTATCTTATTTTGGCAAATCACAGTGGTCAGAAATTCGAAAAAATTGAAAAAGATGCTGACCGCGATTATTGGATGAGATCCAGCGAGGCAAAGGCTTATGGTTTAATTGATGAGGTTTTGGAAAGAAAGGCACCTAATAAGGCATAATATTGTTGTAAGAATCGATGTGTTTTATTGCGTACCTTTGCGCATTGAAAACATATCGGGTTTTATAATTTTTGATAACTTTTTATGGCTGAAGTAACTTGCTCGTTTTGTGGAAGAAGTAAAAAGGATGTAGATCTGATGATATCGGGCATTCACGCCCATATTTGTGATAAATGCGTCACACAGGCGAGCCAAATCCTTCAGGAGGAGAAGAAAAGCAAGACCGAAGCGGGCTTTTCTCCCAATTTTAAGCTGATTAAACCCAGGGAAGTCAAAAAGTTCCTGGATGAGTATGTGATTGGTCAGGATGAAGCCAAAAAGATCATCTCCGTGGCTGTCTACAATCATTATAAGCGATTAACGCAGCGAAAACTTGACAGTGATGTCACCATTGAAAAGTCCAATATAATCATGATAGGTGAGACCGGAACGGGTAAAACATACCTGGCTAAAACATTAGCCAAGATCCTTCAGGTGCCCTTTTGTATTGCGGATGCCACCGTGTTAACCGAAGCCGGTTATGTTGGTGAAGATGTGGAAAGTATCCTTACCCGACTCCTTCAGGCTGCTGACTATAATGTCGAAGCTGCCGAAAGGGGAATCGTGTACATTGACGAAATAGACAAAATCGCCCGTAAATCTGACAACCCTTCTATTACCCGCGATGTGAGTGGCGAAGGCGTGCAGCAGGCATTGTTGAAATTACTTGAAGGAACGGCTGTAAATGTGCCTCCCCAGGGAGGTCGCAAGCATCCGGATCAGAAGATGATCACCGTAAATACGGAAAATATCCTTTTTATCTGTGGGGGGGCTTTTGAAGGAATTACACGATTCATTGGCAACAGACTCAATACTAAACCCCTTGGATTTATTGCGGCACATGATGGCTTGCATCCCGGTGATATTGATAAAGAAAATCTGCTGCAATTTGTTTCCGCCCAGGATCTGAAAAGTTTCGGATTAATACCTGAATTGATTGGTCGGTTACCAGTGGTTTCCTATCTGAATCCCCTTGATAAAGAAGCGCTTCGCAGAATTCTTACCGAACCGAAAAATGCGCTTGTCAAACAATATCAAAAGCTTTTCGAAATGGAAAACATTGAGCTTGACTTTAAAGAAGGCGCGATAGAATTTATTGTAGAAAAAGCATTGGTATTTAAATTAGGAGCACGTGGCCTCCGCAGTATCTGCGAAGCCATTATCAATGACGCCATGTTTGAGCTTCCATCTGAAAAAACTTCTGAAAAACTCAGTATCAATCGCGCCTACGCCGAGGAAAAATTTAGCAAATCACAGTATAGTAAACTGAAGGTGGCTTAAATGCCGTTAAAGTGTTGAAGTGCGTAGGTGTTGATGTGTTGGGGTTCTGCTAACTGAACGATTTGTTTTCATTTTACGGTTATGCAACTTGCCCTTGAAGTTCCGTCTCACAAGAGAAGCGCCGGAATGTGCTCAGAGGAGAAACATTAACACATTAACACATTAACACATTACTTTAAGTAATTAACCATAAGTCTCGCGGCATTTTCTGACGCTGAACCGGTATCCAGTAGTTTAAAGATGTCCTCGTAATCCTGTAAAATTCTTTTTCGGTAAGGGCCTTCCGCGATGATATCAGCTAACTCCTTTGAAACGCGCTCAACATTGGCATCGTCCTGAATTAATTCCTTCACCACCTCCCTGTCAGCGATAAGATTAACCAATGATATAAACCTGACTTTGATCACTCTCTTTACAAATGCATAGGTGAGCGCGGTGGCTTTATAGACTACGATCTGTGGCACTTTGAACAAAGCGGTCTCCAACGTGGCCGTTCCCGAAGTAACGATGGCCGCATGCGCGTGCATCAAGAGGTTGTAGGTATCCTCCTCCACAAGGTTTACGTTTGAAAAATGAGTCAACGGTAAGTATAATTCTTTGGAAAGATTATTTACGGTAGCCACGGCAAACTGATACTGCGGAAATTTTTCAACCACCGCTCTCAACAGCGGCGTAATCATCACCAGTTCCTGCTTTCGGCTACCGGGTAATAAAGCAACGATGGGGCTATTTGTATCTAGCTTGTTGCGCCCGATAAAATTCAGGTCAGGCTTGTGTGATTTAACGGCATCCAAAACCGGGCTTCCGACATAGTCGACATCCCAGTCATATTTCTTATAAAAATCTTTTTCAAAGGGCAGGATAACAAACATCCTGTCAACATTGGCCTTTAGCTGACGCGCGCGGCCCTGGTTCCATGCCCAGACCTTGGGGGTGATATAATAAAAAACTTTTATTTTTTTGTTCGTGCCGAACCGCGCAATCTGGCGGTTAAAGCCCGCATAGTCAATCAGGATAATGACATCCGGTTTATAGGTGAGAATATCCTTCTGGCACTTTCGGATGTAGGCGGCAATTTTAATGATGTTCAGAAGAACTTCGGCAAAACCCATGACGGCGAATTTGGCATAGTGCACAAATAATTCAACTCCTGCTTGTTGTAGATACTCTCCTCCAAATCCCCGGAAACTGGCATTGAGATCATGTTTTCTAATCGCCTTCACCAGGTTACCCCCATGGAGGTCTCCGGATCGTTCACCTGCTATAATGTAGTATCGCATCAGTTGGCTTCGTACCTGGGTTTAAAATTTCTTGATGTCACTCGCCAAAATACTCGACATAGTTCCGGGGCGTTTCATACAAACGAATAGAATGAAGTTTCCCTGATGCGGTAACTTCCGGGATATGTATAGCGAGAATTTTCCAGATCTCCATGATCAGGTTTTCACAACTCGCCAGCTTATCTTTCATGAAATCCACATCCAGATTCAGATTCTTGTGATCAAGTTTATCAATTACCTCCGATCTTATAATGGAACTTAACTTTTTAAGGTCCACCACGAATCCTGTTTCAGGATCCGGTATACCCTTAAGGGTTACAATTAAATCAAAATTATGACCATGCCAGTTTTCGTTGGCACACTGACCGAAAACGGCAGTGTTTTTTTCTTTACTCCAGGAGGGATTATAAAGTTTATGGGCAGCGTTAAAATGTTCCTTTCGGGATACGTAAACCATCAGATTTCTATTCTCCGGCAAATATACGGCTATAAAAATGCACTAAACAAAACCGGGAAAAAATGGTGGATCCCCAATTATCGTAGAGATTGATCTCCCATATTCAACAGGATCTGACTCCGATAGAGAGGCTAAGTTATATATAGAATTAATTTTAGTCGCACATCGATCTAATAAATCCAAATTGATCAATTACAGGTGTGACTACGGGGTTGATCTGTGCCCATCCATTTGCAAAAAACAGCCATGCGAAAAGCGAAGTAAAAAGATGGTGCATAGTATTAAAATATA